>CAVKVO010000265.1:0-3263 GCA_963659575.1 Prevotella sp. CAG:1031 | reverse complement strand
GCACAGTGGTATGGTTTATCCATACGTGGATATGTTATTATTGTTTCAAACAGTATATCTACGCCCTGCACTACCCCTTGCTGATGCTTGCGGCAACGCTGGTCAGCAGTATGGCAGTGGGCTATGTCATTATGCGCGTTGACCGATGGAGTAACCGCCTGTTGCACTTGCACTAAACTACACTTCTCAACAAAACAGTAATGAACCCAAAGAGACTGAGTATCACCTATATCGTCGGGGCGTTGACCGCCAAGGGTGGCGTAGAGCGAATCCTCACCCGTCATCACATCACCCGCATGATGCTGGGTGAGAAAATATAAGAAACCGTCCTCGAAAACATTAGAAATCATGATATCAATCATCGTACCCTGCTACAACGCAGAGAAATTGGTGGGCAAGTGCATCAAGAGTGTGCTTCGCCAGACCTACAGTGACGTGGAGCTGCTTTTGGTCAACGACTGCTCCACCGACAACACGCTCGACGTACTCAACGCCTATGCAGCCAAGGACCCTCGGGTGAGGGTGATCGACTTGCCCAAGAACGGCGACAAGGAGGCGGCACGCTACCGCGGACTGTTGGAAGCCAAGGGTGACTTCATCACGTTTATGGATAATGATGACACCTTGCCGAAGGACGCACTTGAAGTGCTGTTGCGGAAGCAACAAGAGACCGGAGCTGACATTGTGGAAGGCGGCATGGCAAGGGTGTTTGACCCTCTCGGCATCATCCGCAAATTTACCCCCCCCCCAGCGAGTTATGCGTTGACCAGCCGGAATTGTTCGACGAGTATTACATCACGTTCTTCGGCATCAATAAACTGAGCGTGGCTGTATGGGGAAAGTTATACCGCCGCGAGTTGCTCTTCGACCACCTCGACCTACTCAAACCCGCCGGCTATCGCTTCTGTGAGGATTTGGTGTTCAGCATGCGCTTGTTGCCTGTCGCAAAACGGTATGTGCGCATCGACCATTGCGTATACAACTACCGTTGGGGCGGCACCACCAGCAAATATCATCCCAACTTCTACCCCAACCAGAAGAAATGCTACTTTGCCAAGCTCGCTGCCATCAAGCAGTACGACTACCAGAAGGCGTTGCGCTGGACCAAGATAGAGATGTGCAACGTGTTCAACACGAACATCATGCAGATGGTAGAATACCATATCCCCTACGAAGAGATGAAAGCGTTCTTCGATGGAGAGGTGCAGTCGGGCTTTGTCGATAGTATCACCGACGGCATCACCTGTCGAGGTGCCTTCTTCCCTTATCTCAAGGTGCAGGACCTTGACGGCATGATCGCCGTTGCAAAGGCGGAGCTGCGCAAGAGTTGGAAACGTAGATTGCTGAAGCGCATCATGGCATTATTCTATAAATAAAGACTCCCATGACCTTCTCACAATGTGTTGATTTCATCCGCAGCGACTACTACCGCTACCTGCGGCGGCACGACGTGTCGCTCTTCCGCATGTGGCTCTACACATGGATCAGTCCCAGCTTTGCTTTCCTCTTTTGGTTCCGCCTCACCAAATGTGACAATATGATAGTTCAGGGGAGGGCGAGGTTGCAATATGTAAGGAAGGCCGGTAGGGCCGGCGTGGAGATTTCCCGTCACGTGCATGTGGGTTACGGATTGCACATCGCCCATGGTGGTCCGCTGATGATAAACGACACCACACGCATCGGTGACAACTGCACGTTCTGCAAGAGTGTCAATATCGGGTCGGCATACCATAAGGCAGCCGAACTGGGCAACGAGGTGTATGTGGGTCCCAACTCGTGTATCGTGGAGCACGTCCTGATAGGCGATGGCGTGACCATCGGCGCCGGCTCCATCGTCATCAAGGATGCCGAGGCCGGTGTCACGATAGCCGGCAATCCCGCACGCGTCATCTCCCACAAGACTCCAGGACGCCTCATCTACAACAAGTGGGACCGCAAGTGGAACCACGCCCCCGTGCCCGAGGGGTATTGATGGACGAGCACCTGCATGTCCAGTCACGTCGGGGCGACATAATATAGGATAGAGGGTTCTTGCTGAAGCAAGCGACAAAGTCGAGCGCACCCCTATCTTTACGGTTCACCTCGCCAATTGTCCCTGTATGGGGCGCATAATTCAACCTCCGATACTATGAGTCATTCTCTCCTTGCATAGACAATAAATAGCAAATACGCAAGGGCTAAAAAAATAATCAGTCATGCCAAATGACAATAAATATATCCATCCTTCGGATGATGAATCGCAAATAGTTCTCTATCAGCCCGACGAGAGTATAAGGCTTGAGGTGAAGGTGGAGGGAGAGACCGTGTGGCTTACCCAGGCTCAGATGACAGAATTGTTTCGCACTACGCGAAACAATATCACGATGCATATCCGAAACATCTTTAGGGAGGGCGAATTGGAGGAAAAGTCAGTATGTAAGGAATCCTTACGTACTGCCGGAGACGGTAAGAATTATCGAACAAAAATCTACAACCTTGATGTTATCATATCTGTAGGTTATCGGGTCAAGAATCCTATTGGAACACGTTTCCGCCAGTGGGCAAATGCTGTTATCAAGCAATATCTTCTGCATGGCTATTCCGTCAACCGTCACTTGATAGCCCTACAGGAGAATATGGACAAGCGCATGACGCATATTGAGGACATTCAGACTCGGCAGCAACAGCAACTCGACTTCTTTATCCGCACTTCCACGCCCCCAGCGGAGATGGTGTTCTTCGAGGGCGATTTCTACACTGCTCGCGTGGCACTGGAGAATCTTGTGCGCACGGCCACGCGCCGCGTCGTCATTATTGACGCCTATGTCTCTGCCCTTACACTCGACATTCTGAACGCACGCAAGCCAGAGGTCTCACTATATACACCATGGGCGTAGGACATGGAATGCAACGCCTCATGGACGAGCACGACCGTCTCTTTCCCGATGCACATATCGAGATCCGCAAATGGCGCAAGGAGTCGCACGACCGTTGGCTCGTCATCGACGATGCCCTTTATCACTGCGGCCACTCGCTGAATGCCAATGGCGGCCATAAAATCTCAGCAATAACCTTGATGGGGACGTCGCCCGAGATGATCCTTGCAGAGGTATCGGATTAAAATCCGACTGAATTTTGGAATATGACGTGAATAGGTGGATGGAAACATTATCCCCAAACAATGTTTTACCCTAAAATTATCGACTCATGAAAACCCTCACCATATTCACCCCCACCTACAACCGTGCCCACACGCTGGGACGCGTGTATGACAGTCTGTGCCG
>CAVKVO010000264.1:0-3285 GCA_963659575.1 Prevotella sp. CAG:1031 | reverse complement strand
TGACCCAAATTCTATGCATATTTCGGTCAAATCCTATGCATTTTTGGGTCAAATCCTATGCATCCATTTTTCACGTCATGTTTTTTCATCATTTTGCAAGGCTAAAACAGGTTCGCAATCTGGCAAAACTCCAGTTCGGATTTAGACACAGACAATGGCTATAGGTGGGATATATAAATTACGCAGTAACAAATAACCTGCCTATATATAAATAGGTATACATTATTATATATACCTATCTTACGCCTCTGACTTTGGCAAGCGTCCCGATTTTGGAATTTCCTTTCTTTGCCGTATGGAGGAAAAGGTGTAACTTTGCACCGATAACACACAAACGGTAATACACAAACGGCAGACAAACCACTTATGAAACAGACAAAGATTGTAGCATCCATCAGCGACAGAAACTGCAGTACAGAGTTCATCCGCCAACTTTTTGACGCAGGAATGAACATAGTGCGCATGAACACCGCCCACGCCGCACCGGAGGGTATAAAGGAAATAATCCGAAACGTGCGCAAGGTGTCGCACCACATCGGTATACTGATTGACACGAAAGGTCCGGAGGTGAGAACAACCGGATGCGACGAGCCCATTGACTACAAAACAGGCGACGTGGTGAAGATATTCGGACGGCCTGAAATGGACACGGAGCACGACATCATCAACCTGTCGTACGAGAACTTTGCCAACGACATACACATAGGCGACGAAATACTCTTCGACGACGGTGCACTGGCCATGAAGGTGATTGGCATCAACGGTCCGGCCGTGATAGCACAGGCAACAAATGACGGAACGCTCGGTTCGCACAAGAGTGTGAACGTGCCTGGAGTGCACATCGACCTGCCGGCCATCACCGAGAAGGACAGGCGCAACATTCTGCTGGCCATTGAGGAGGACATTGACTTCATAGCCCACTCGTTTGTGCGCAGCGCGGCCGACGTGAAGGCGGTGCAGGACATACTCGACGAGCACGGCAGCGACATAAAAATCATTTCGAAGATTGAAAACCAGGAGGGTGTTGACAACATCGACGAGATAATCGAGGCATCCTACGGTATCATGGTGGCTCGTGGCGACTTGGGTATTGAGGTGCCCATAGAGCGCATACCGGGCATACAGCGGAGCATCATAAACAAGTGCATCATGGCTAAGAAGCCGGTGATTGTGGCCACTCAGATGCTCCACACGATGATAAACAACCCGAGACCTACACGTGCGGAGGTGACAGACATTGCCAACGCCATATACTACCGCACCGATGCGCTCATGCTGAGTGGTGAAACGGCTTCGGGAAAATATCCCGTGGAGGCAGTGAAGACCATGGCCGCCATTGCGGAGAGAGCGGAGAAGGATCGTATGGAGGGCAACGAGTTTGACATTCCGTTGAGCGAAGATTGCGACATAGCTGAGTTCCTTTCGCACAGTGCCATTGAGGCTACCGAGCGTTTGGGTGTGAAGGGAATCATCACCGACAGTATGACGGGCTACACCGCACGCAACCTTGCGGCATTCCGCGGTCCCAACCCTGTGCTCGCCATCTGCTACAAGGAGAAGACGCAGCGTTGGCTCGCACTGAGCTACGGAGTGATTGCCGTGGCGCAGCACGAACAGATTGGTGCAAAGGAGCAGTTCCTCGCCGCTCTGCGCATGCTTAGACAAAAGGGATACTTGTGCATGGACGACAAAGTGGCTCACCTCAGCGGCAGTTTCGGTTCAGGCGGAGGTACCACATTCCTCGAAATCAACACCGTTCGAGAGGTGTTTGAACGCTCATACCGCTTCCACTTGCCAACGGAATAATACTCACAAAATAAGGACAAAGCCGGCTTGAACACATCGTGTGTTCAAGCCGGCTTTTGTTTTTTTTTGAGGTCTATAGTCAAGCCATTTCCCAAACGGGCAACGCCTCGACTTTCAGTCCGTCGCGCTCAATGGTTTGTCGTTGCGAAAACGTGACGATTCTGCAATTGCTGCACCCCGTAGCCGAAGCAGCTGCCAAGAGTCCACCTACTTCACGCTCCATATCGCCATCGTCAAGAGTCCAGCACACTTGCAGCAACTCGTCAACCCGATTGCCCCGCACCACTACAAAATCACACTCTTTAGTCTCGCTGTAGTAGTAGAGGCGGTCTTCTTCACACAGACTCCGCTCCAAATGAAGACAGACAATATTCTCCAATGCCTTTCCCATATCTTCACTCTCCGGCAACAGCACAGCATTGCGCAAAGCGATGTCGGCCACATAATACTTTGCGGGAGCTGCGCGCTGCTTCACCATCGAACGGTCGTACCGCTCAACCTTATGCAGCATAAACACATTGCAGGCATAGTCGAGCCAGGAGTAGAGCGAATCCTTAGACACCTTCAGACCTTGCGACTTGAGATCGTTGTAGATGTTGTTCACACTTGTGGGCTTGGTCAAATTGTTCATCACCCGTTTCAGAAAATATCGCACCACCTGTGGCGGTGTGCCAATGCGGTAATGCTCCATTAGGTCGCGGAATAGCATGGTGCTGAAGTACGACTGCAGAATTTTCACCTTGTCGCTCCATTTCGTGGCCAGCACCACCTCGGGAAAACCGCCCTCTTTGCAATAGTTACGGAAGGCTGCAGCGAGTTTGGCTCTCCCCTCCTCGCTAAAACGGTTGGCTTGTATGCCCTTAAATCTCAGATACTCATTGAACGAAAGGGGGTACTCACGGTAATCATCGGGCCAGCCACGCAAAGCCGATGCCATCTCTTCAGAAAGCATTTTGGCTGTGCTTCCAGTCACATATATGTGTTTGCAGTAGTTCTTGTACACGCGCAGCACAAAGAGTTCCCATCCCTCTATGAGTTGTATTTCGTCGAAGAACATGTACACGTCCTTCAACTGAATTTCAGGATACATCTCGCGATAGGCACGAAGCAACTCATCGAAGTTGTCGGGTGCCATCTGCAAGAAGCGTTCATCGTCAAAACCCACATAAAGAATATTTTCTCGGGGAACGCCCCTTTGCAACAAGGCATTGACTGTGAGTCCCAGCAGCGACGACTTTCCGCAGCGACGGATGCCCGTCACCGTTACTATGCGGTTGCCGTCAAGCGGAAGACTGAGGCTCCTTTCCTGCAAACTCAAGGGAAATTCCTCCTGGTGCAAGGCTATGACTGACTGAAATACGCTACGCAAATCCATATCAAAAGTCTTTAGAAATAAGGGTGGTTCTATAAATTACCACCGTTGTTTTTCTTTAATGTCGGGTGATTTACGTTTTGTCATCTTGCGGTCTCTTTTCGGTT
>CAVKVO010000263.1:0-3292 GCA_963659575.1 Prevotella sp. CAG:1031 | reverse complement strand
GCGACTTCTTTTCAGTCACATAGCTCGCTATGCTCCTTCAAAGAAGTCAGCAAAATCGCCTAAAAATACAGGGCAAACTTGCACAATTTATTCTTTTCACACTACTTAATTGTTGCGTTTTAATGGTTTTCGGCTGAAAAAACTTACTGTTTATTTGTTTATTCGATGCATTATGGTTAACTTTGCAACCGAATTTAATGAAAATACGAATGGCTCACACAGGTTTGCTACACATTATTAATATTATTATCCGACTTCAGAAGCAAGGCGGAAGTGATGAAATGTGTGCATGACTGTGGACAGCGAACATGGCTTATGAACCTTTCTCACTTCAACGTGGGGAAGGTTCTTTTGTTTAAGACGGGCCTCAACGTGAAACAAAAAACGACAAGAAAAGATATGAGTGACAGACTTTTTATTTTTGACACCACGCTGCGCGACGGCGAACAAGTGCCGGGATGCCAGCTCAACACTGTAGAGAAGATACAAGTGGCCAAGCAGCTGGAGCAGTTGGGCGTGGATGTCATAGAGGCGGGATTCCCCATTTCAAGTCCGGGCGACTTCAATTCGGTGATTGAAATATCCAAGGCTGTGACATGGCCAACCATCTGCGCACTGACACGTGCGGTGGAAAAGGACATCGATGTGGCGGCACAGGCTCTGCAATACGCCAAGCACAAGCGCATACACACGGGTATTGGTACGAGCGACTCGCACATAAAGTACAAGTTCAACAGCAACCGCGAGGAGATAATAGAGCGCGCCGTGGCCGCAGTGAAGTATGCCAAGAAGTATGTTGAGGACGTGGAGTTCTACGCCGAGGATGCCGGACGCACCGAAAACGAATATCTCGCGAGGGTGATAGAGGCCGTGATCAAGGCTGGAGCCACGGTGGTGAACATACCAGACACCACGGGTTACTGCTTGCCTTCGGAGTATGGCGAAAAGATAAAATACTTGGTGGAACACGTTGACGGCATAGACCGCGCCACCATCTCTACCCACTGCCACAACGACTTGGGCATGGCCACTGCCAACACTCTTAGCGGAGTGCTCAACGGAGCGCGCCAGGTGGAGGTGACAATCAACGGTATCGGTGAGCGCGCAGGCAACACGTCGCTCGAAGAAATCGCCATGATTCTGAAGTGTCACAAGGGCATAGACATAGACACCAACATCAACACCACAAGGATATATCCCACAAGCCGCATGGTGTCGAGCCTGATGAACATGCCAGTGCAGCCCAACAAGGCCATCGTGGGACGCAACGCCTTTGCCCACTCAAGCGGAATACACCAGGACGGTGTGCTGAAGAATGTGCAGACCTACGAGATTATGGATCCCAAGGACGTGGGACTGGACGACAACTCCATCGTGCTCACCGCACGCTCGGGTCGCGCTGCCTTGCGCCACAGACTCACTGTACTGGGCGTGAAGGTGGACGACGAGGAGAAGTTGGACAAGATATACCAGCAGTTCCTCAAGCTCGCCGACAACAAGAAGGAGGTGAACGACGACGATGTGCTCATGCTCGCAGGTGCCGACACCGCCGACGCACACGCAGTGAAGCTCGACTTCCTCCAGGTGACCACCGGCATGGGAGTGAAGAGTGTGGCAAGCATTGGTCTCGACATATCGGGACAGAAGTTTGAAGAGGCTTCCACCGGCAACGGTCCTGTAGATGCGGCCATCAAGGCTCTGAAGAAGATTATCCAGAAACAGATGACTCTGAAGGAGTTTACCATCCAGGCCATAAGCAAGGGTTCCGACGATGTGGGAAAGGTGCACATGCAGGTGGAATACGACGGCAACGTATACTATGGATTCGGAGCCAACACCGACATCGTTACCGCATCGATTGAGGCATATATCGACTGTATAAATAAGTTCAGAAACAAATAAATAAAACAGGGCAACCGTAGGGTTGCATCCTAAAAGACAAACACATGAATACTTTATTCGACAAGATTTGGGACAAGCACGTTGTGCAGGTGGTCGACGACGGCCCTACACAACTGTACATAGACAGACTCTACTGCCATGAGGTGACATCGCCGCAGGCTTTCGACGGCATGAGAAAAAGGGGACTGAAATGTTTTCGCCCCAAACAGATATACTGTATGCCCGACCACAACACACCTACACACGACCAGGACAAGCCAATAGCCGACCCTGTGTCGAAGAAACAGGTGGACACATTGGCCAAGAACGCGGCTGAGTTCGGACTGGAACACTTCGGAATGTTGTCGCCCGACAACGGCATAATCCACGTGGTGGGTCCCGAAAAGGGACTGTCGCTGCCAGGCATGACCATCGTTTGCGGCGACTCACACACCTCCACTCACGGAGCAGTGGGTGCAGTGGCCTTTGGTATTGGTACGAGCGAGGTGGAGATGGTGATGGCCTCACAGTGCATATTGCAGCAGAAGCCTAAGTCGATGCGCATCAGCGTCAACGGTCAACTGGCCAAGGGCGTGACGGCAAAGGACATTGCTCTGTTCCTCATGTCGAAGCTCACCACATCGGGAGCCACGGGCTATTTCGTGGAGTATGCCGGCGACGCAGTGAAGAACCTGTCGATGGAGGGTCGCCTCACGCTCTGCAACCTGTCGATAGAGATGGGAGCAAGAGGCGGTTTCATAGCCCCCGACGAGAAGACATTTGAATATTTGAAGGGACGCGAGCACTCGCCTAAGGGTGAGGAGTGGGACAAGGCCGTGGCCTACTGGCGCACTCTGAAGAGCGGCGACGACGCTGTGTTTGACAAGGAACTGACGTTTGAGGCTTCGGAGATTGAACCGCGCATCACCTACGGCACCAATCCCGGCATGGGAATAGGTATCACTGAGAGCATACCCACACTCGAAAGCATAGACGAGGCAGGCAAGGCTTCGTTCGAAAAATCGCTCGACTACATGGGATTCAAGCCCGGAGAAAAACTGCTCGGCCACAAGATAGACTACGTATTCCTCGGTGCTTGCACCAACGGCCGCATAGAAGACTTCCGCGCATTCGCCTCACTGGTGAAGGGAAAACACAAGGCCGAAGGAGTGACGGCATGGCTCGTGCCTGGCTCATGGCTCGTTGACAAGCAGATAAGGGAAGAAGGTCTCGACAAGGTGCTGGCTGAAGCAGGCTTCGCCATACGCCAACCGGGATGCTCGGCTTGCTTGGCCATGAACGACGACAAGATTCCTGCCGGCAAGTATTCGGTGTCTACAAGCAACCGCAACTTTGAGGGTCGCCAAGGACCTGGCGCACGCACCATTTTGGCTTCACCTCTGGTGGCCGC
>CAVKVO010000262.1:0-3306 GCA_963659575.1 Prevotella sp. CAG:1031 | reverse complement strand
AGGGCGTATCGAACCGTCGGCGTGCTGCATCTTCTTTGCCACCTCGCGCTTCTGGTCGGCAATGCCGTCTGCATCGTCCTCGATGCGCTGCACCATGCCGTCATGGGCCGATTTCGCATTGACATAGTCCACTACAGCCTGCAGACCTTCGGTGTCGCCGGCCTCCCTCCGCTCGCCAATAAATTGTAACGGGTCGCCTATAACGGCATCCACATCGCCCACATTCTCTATACCGAGCGCCTGCGCCAACTTGGCACGCTTCATGTCAAGTGTCATCCGGACATCGCTCATTTCCTGTGTGCCGGTGGCCTCATAACCATTGTCGTAGCTCTCGTCGTAAGCCTGTGCAATAGGGTCCTGTTCACCGTTCTTCACCTTGCTTTCCTGTGCCCGGGCGATACCTTCATATTTCTGTGCCGCCTTCGCGAAGTTCAGCACACCCATACGCACGTTCATGGGCAACTCCGTGTTGTCCATCACTTCGCGCAGTGTCGCCTTCTTCTCCTCGTCAGTGCCCACAAGCAGACGGTTGCGCCACTCTCCCCACTTTTCGCGCAGGTTGAAGCTGCCCGACAGGGCCTCGTCCATCACCTTGCCCGCACGGTTCATCTCGTTCAGCGCCTCACGCTTCGGGCCACGATACGATACAGTCTTCACAGCAGAGAAGAAACCGCCCAACAGAGCCGTACCAAGGAATGTGTCAATGTTTTGGTCGAGATTGAACACACCGGTATTCACTGACGTGTCAAGGGTGTTGTCGCCTACAATCAGGGCGTTCTCTATGTTTCCGACAACCTCTTCTGCATACTCGCCGAACGTTCCGTTCCACTTCGTCTGCTTCTCGAAGTCGCCAATCATCTTTGCGGCATTGGTCGCCCCTATGTCGTCAATCAGTCGGTTCACTCTACCCAAACCCAATTTTTCCATGCCCTTACGCGACAATGATGCCGCCTTCCCAAGGAATGGCGCAAAGTATTCGCCCACCATTTCCGAATGGTTTTCGATAGTCTGAGCGCCGAATGCCTTCAGGTAGGCTTTCAGTGCACTGCTCTCTGCACCTTCGCGACCGTCGTATACGATATACCCGTTGTCGTCGACTTTGAACTTCACATCACCGGTCAAGCGGTTCAGCATATCAGCCACGACGTGTCCTTGTCCGGTCGTTCCGGCCATCATGGCAGCACCCGCGGCGTCACCGACAATCCGTGCTCCAATCTTGGCGGCGAGGTATTTCCTCGTGGCTTTCCTTACGGCCTCCTTGCCGTAACGTCTTACGGCCTCGCGCATGAGTCTGTTTGCAGCGGTAGTGCCTAAATTGGAGTACGGACTGATCAACATTTCGATCATGAATGGCAAACTCTCGCCAGTCGTGACTCCTGCGTTGTATCCATGGCCGATATACTGGTTGTTCTCCGCCTGGATGATATTCTTGTATGCCGTAAGGTTGAGCAGGTCACGGTCTTCTGCCGAAAGATTTTCCAACCCTTTCTTGTCGGCTTCAAGAGCGGCATTGTAGAGTGCACCACCTGTCATCATGTCCGAAATGCCTCCGTCCCATGTGCTGATCTTGCCCACAGCATGGGCCAGTCCGCGCCATGCACCGGCACCGAAACCGAGCAGTTGCTTGCCTTTCTTTGCCGCCCAATTGGATGAGTCGTCAATCCATTGGTCGCTTGCCCGACCCTTCTTGGCTTCCTCAAGCGTGGCGAGACTTTCATTCACCGCGTCCAGTTGCGCCATGAGCGCCTTGTACTTGCTGTCGGCAAAGCGTCCGTTACCAGAAGAGGAATTGCGGGTGTTGATCGCTATGCCTCCACGCGGCATGTCGCGCCAGGAAAATTCGGAAGCCTCCTCATCAAGTTCACTGCCTCGTTGGCCTATCTCCTGCTCAATGCGTTGTTTCTGCTGAAGGAGATACGCTTCTTGTTGCTCGTTCTTAAAACGGATCTCGTCAATGGTATTTTGTTCCAGATCAGCCTCGCCGCGTTCCTCGTACTCGTTGCCGCTCTCTGTTACAAATGCCTTTCCCGGTTTGCCGGTCTCTGTGTTCCATCCGGTATTATTCGTCGTCACCTTCGTGTTCTGCCCCAATGTCACACCGCTTCCTCTCGCGCCGACTCGCGTCTTTGGAACAGTCAGACCCGTATTAGCATGTGCATAGTCCATCCTGTTCTTCGCCTGCCGTAGGGATGCACGGCTATGCGATACGATGGCATCAGCACTGCCCAGCATGCTTTCTCGCTCGGCGTCAGTCATGGCCGTTCCGGTCGTAGCGGCAGGCTTCGCATTTCGTTCTTGCCCACCGCCATAACTGCCTTTCGCCCGTGATGTCGTTCTGTTCACGGGCTCAAACAGCGTGCTATAGAAGCTCTCGTATTTCTCCGGCACGTCATAGTTGTCCTTCTTCAGCTTCTCATAAAGCGCATGGCGGCTGTCAGCACCGCCCTTGCCCGCCTCAGTCAGCGTGCGTTCAAAACTCTCGTAATTGTCAGGCACATCGTAGTTGTTCGCCTGCAGCCCCTTGTAAAGATCATATAGTGGTTTTTTGTCTGCCATTGTCTTCTTTTTTTGTTTATGAATGGTCTTACTTCCAATTTACGCCGGACGGAATTGGGGATCCAGGTTTTTCCGGTCTCATAGGTACATAGCCTGCCGTTTCCCGGTATGTATCGGTCTTTTTCATCACCGGTTTACCGTCGGCACCCATCACCGGTTGTCCAAACTGCGTTTCCGGGATTTCCGTCGTCGTGTGCGTCCGGCCGCCCGTATTGGTCTCCATTATAGGGCCGCCGGCCTGCGTCTGACGGTAGATTGCCTCGTCCTTGGTTTTCGCAAGGTGCATGACACCACGCTCATCCCACCACGGGAAGCCTTGGCCGGCTTCCCGGTTATATTTGTTGGCGGCGGCGTTTGACGCTCTTCCTTTCGCCTTTTCTGCTTCCACCCTCGCGGCAAATAGTGCATCCGCGAAGTTGGCCTCCACCGTAGCGGTTTTGGCTTTTTCCTCGGCAGTGGTAGCTTTTCCCGCCTGCTCGCGGAGTTTGTCGGGTTGCAAGTCGACGAGCCAGCCGTGTTCCTCCTGTTCGCGCAGACCTTTCTCTCGCGCCAACCTTAGTGCCTCCTGTTGCGCTTCAATCTCGCGCAATACCTTCGCTTTCTCGTTGCCAAGGTCACCAATCTTGAGGGCGTAGTTCATCCGTTGGTCGCGGTTCTTCTCGCGTGCAGCCTTCGCCTTCTCATACAGTTCTGTCGCGCGCTTCGACATCTGCGGCATGTCCATGGGCTTCTCGCCGCGGGCATGCGCAA
>CAVKVO010000261.1:2063-3307 GCA_963659575.1 Prevotella sp. CAG:1031 | reverse complement strand
CTGCGGAGACTCTGGTCAAGGCTCGCCATGAGATACTTTCGCGAGCCCCAGTTGCCGTATGGTCCAGGCCACATGTCATATCCCGCCTTGCTACTGATGAAGAGTTCGTCGCGGTAAGGACGGAAATCGTCGTCCATCATCCGTCCCAAGGTCTCTTCCGCACTGCCGTAGGGAGGTCCGTAGTTGTTGGCGAGGTCAAAATGCGTTATTCCGTGGTCGAAAGCATAGCGCGCTATCTCCCGGCAACGGCCATAATCGTCAACGCCACCGAAGTTGTGCCAGAAACCAAGACTCACTCGCGGCAGCAGTACACCACTGTTTCCGCACCGTTTATACTCCATCGCACCGTCGTAGCGGAGCTTGTCTGCAACGTATTCCTGCATCGTTCTTTCCTCCTAAATGGTTAGTTCAGCCACAAAAAAACAAGGTTAGTTCAGTTTTGAAGTCATAGGATTGCGCACTCCTCGGTAGCCCTTGAGGAAGGCTTTGGCCGAACCGAAGCTGAGAAACATGTCGAGGCGCACGGGGATATGGTTGGTGTCGTCGGTGACATAGAAGCGCAGCAGTTCATGGTTTTTGCCATCCTCGCGCTCGATGAACGAGAACACGAGACAGCGGAACTTCTCGTTGCTGCCTTCCACCTTGAAGGTTTCCTTGCCCCGATACTTGAGCCACGAGTTTGAAAGGTGCTTGGCGTCGCTGATAGGCATGGGTATGTTGTGGCCAACCTTCATCGTTGACGCGTCGAAATTGCGTGCCCGCAGGAAGATACTCATCATGTCGTAGATGCAGTCGCGGTATTCCGACTGCTTCCATGCGTGACTTCCGTCGTTCTCAATGCGGTGCTGGCGCATGTGGCAGTTGCCTTTGGGATAGGAATACCATATCTCGTCAACATAGTAGCGTTTGCCTTCGCGCGCTCCCTTTCTGAAATACAGCGGCGAAAGTTCCTGTGAGCAGTAGGACAGCAACGTGTCGCGCATGGTGAAAAACTTGTCGAGCTTGTTGTTTCCACGTGTTACCAGACTTGTGCGGTAGGCTTGTTGACCGTCGTAGCGCGAAGTGACGGTGCTCATCGAGGCCGTTCCCACCTTCACCCACACGAATTTCCAGTTGAAATACAAGTCGTAGTACAGAAATTCGCCCGACTTAAAGGCTGTATTCTCTATTCCGCACTGTGCGGAGACGCGTGCCGCAGCCAGCAGCACGAGCATTGTCAAGGCTAAAAATCTTGCTTTCATAAG
>CAVKVO010000261.1:0-1920 GCA_963659575.1 Prevotella sp. CAG:1031 | reverse complement strand
GCATTTCGGTTGCGCTGTTTCTTGTCCTTGTCAGGCTTCTGTTTGGTTATAGCCCCCGGTTTTTGTTTCTCCGTGGGAGTGGAATTCAGGTTCCACGCTAAGGTTACATCCCACTTTGCCTTGCACTCCACCGACTTCGGATAGTAGTAAACGGTTTCCGGTTGGAGTCCGGAGTAGTAGTCGCCGGTGTCCCAAATGCCGTTTCCGTTAGTGTCAGAGAACGCCCGGAGATAGTAAGTACCGGGAGTGACGTAGAAAAATTCTGCTATTCCCTTGCTCACCACCGCCTGTTTCACTGGAGCGTCCGACGTGTTGAGCAGCTGCACCACAATGGTCGACGTGTCTCCGGCGGCGGCTGAAACCTCGACAGCAAGCGAACTGAAGGCATCGTCCTGCTGCACCTGTATGCCCTTCTTTATCGGTTTCGACACCAGTCCGTACAGGTCTTCAAACGCGGCGGAGTCCACTTCCAGACTATACTCTATGCCCGGACGCCACTCGGCGCGCAAGATGTATTCGCGAAGTTTTCCTTCTATTGGCTTGAACTCAAACCGTGCGTTGTACCAAAGCGAGTCGTGTTTGGAGTAAAGGTGTATGCCCGACGTGTCGCAACGAGACAGCGGCGACGGCATTTTTATGGTTATGTTCTGGTCGGGAGCCATCGACGACGGTGCGTTTATGCTGGGTTCCAGAGCCTTTACGGGCATGATGGAGTCGTAGGGTTCACCCTTTTTCTTGGCTTTCTCAATGCTCTTGCGCCACTTCTCCTCCTCTTTGGCCTTCTCCTTCAACCGTTTGGCATACGAAACCTTGGGCACAAACTCCACGGTGTCGGTCTTGCTCACCAGTGTTCCCGTGGTGTCGGTGGTCATGTATGTGGCCTCTATGCGCAGCGTGTCGTTGTTTATCAGCGAAGAATCGTTTATCCAGTAGTTCACGGTGTCGCGCTTTTCGCTCGCTTCCGTTATGAATTTGCCATCCGCATTGAAGTTCAACCCACGCAAAACGGGCAGATTATCGTCGCCATAACTAAAATAAAAGGCTATTCTTTCGGGCACTTCCCTCGTGGTTTTCAGCAAATAGCGGTCGGTTTGAGGCACGGTGAATGCCCTCAAAACGATGTCGTCGGGATAGAAATGCGTGTAGTTGATGCGCGAAATGGAGTCGATGCGCAGTGTGTCGCGCCAGATGGTGTCCTGCCGGATGTCTGGTTTGCTGTACGGCTCAAACGTTTCCTTGTTGAAAGCGAGCGTTTCGCTCTTCTGACTGTACATATAGTTGCCGTCAGCGTCCTGCAAGGCGTAGGCCCGATATATGCCTGGAGCCACTCCCTTGACCACAAACCGTCCGCGGCTGTCGGTGCGGGCCACGCGAACCATAGGTTTGGTGAGGAAAGCTGTGTCGCTAAGGTCGTTGTACAGACCTACAAGTATGCCCTTTATCGGCTCCAGATTGGACGCATCGAGCACATATCCCGACACTTCGAGAGTGTCTATCTGGTCGCCCGTGGAAAAACTGTAGGTGTAGTTGCCCATCGGATTGCCCTCGTTGTTGTCCGATATGGCGTCAGAGAAGTCCACGGTGTAGGTGGTGTTGGACTTCAACGTGTCCTTGAGGTCAACGATAATGCGCTTGCCCGACGCCTTTACCTCCTGCGCCTCAATCTGTGGCGGCGACACGACCACCTTGTTGCTGGCGTCTTCAATCTTGATAAACTCGTTGAAGTTGATTGTAATCTTGTGCGACTTGACGTTAGTGGCCTTGTCCGCAGGCGAACAGCTCACCACATACGGCGGAGTGTCGTCATACCAACCGCCGTCGGGCTGTCCCATACGGGCGCATCCCGCCAAAAGGGTAGTCAGCATGGCGCAGCACACCGTGCCCATGATGAGGCAAAACGTTGCGGCAACCGACCGCTTT
>CAVKVO010000260.1:0-3308 GCA_963659575.1 Prevotella sp. CAG:1031 | reverse complement strand
CGAAAGAACGAAGCATTTGAGCACGAATGATACGGCGAGGGCGCCGTACCTCCTAAGTTTGCCAATACCCTAGGGCGCAGCGATTGGCTTCCCCTTCGGTCGCCGAACGTTGTTTCTTCACTCTCTCGTGGCAAACATAAGCCCCATAAACCTTTTTACGGCCTCGATTCTCCCTCTACGTATTCTTCCAGGAACATGTGCTGGCCGTCGTACACGGCGTAGGTGAAGTGGGTTATCCAGTCGCCGAGTATCATCATCCGCGCTTTTTTGGTCAGTTGCAGGTCGAGTTCGATGTGGCGGTGACCGAACATGAAGTAATCAACGTTGGAATGATACTGGATATACTTGCGGGTAAAGAGCACGAGATGCTCCTTGCGCTCACCCATATACGGCGGTTCCTCGCCGCCTTTGCGTTTCATGCGGCTGTGCTTGGCCCATTGCAGACCGAACCACATGCCCCAACGGGGATGTAGAGCGGAGAAAAGACGCTGGCACAGGCGACTGTGGAACACGGCACGAATCACCTTGAACTTCGGGTCAGGGTCGCCGAGACCGTCGCCGTGGGCAAGGAAAAACACCTTTCCGTAGATTTCCGTGGTGAGCGGTTGCTTGTGCAGTATCACTCCGCACTCGCTTTCAAGATAGTCGTACGCCCAGATGTCGTGGTTGCCGGTGAAATAATGTACCTCAACCCCCATGTCGGTAAGCTCCGACAACTTGCCGAGAAAGCGTGAATAGCCCTTGGGCACAACGTATTTGTACTCATACCAAAAGTCGAACATGTCGCCCAGCAGATAGATTGCCGCGGCCTTGTCCTTTATACTGTCGAGAAAGCGCACCAGTCGGCGCTCCTGCATACGCCCGTGCTCAATGGCCAACGAGCCGAGATGGGCGTCGGAAAGGAAATAAACATTCTTCATAGGTGGGTTCTAAAAATTAGCTTTGTCAGATTGGTTACGGTGGGAATCTTTAGAACCCACCTATAGTCCACGTCTTTTTGTGGCGCAAAGGTCTGCGCCCTATTCAAAACCAAGTTCCACGCGCGCCTCTTCGGTCATCATGCTCTGGTCCCAAGTGGGTTCAAACACGAGGTTCACCGCCGCGCTCTTCACTCCCTCGATGCCGTCCACCTTCTGCCTAACGTCCTCAAGGATGAAGTCGGCGGCAGGACACGACGGTGCCGTGAAGGTCATGTCGATGTCCACATCGCCGTTGTCCTTAACGTCCACCTTATATATAAGGCCGAGGTCATAGATGTTCACGGGTATTTCGGGGTCGTAAACTGTCTTGAGCACATCCACAATGCGCTCCTCTATCGCTGTCTTTTCTTGTTGTGTCATGGTTGTTCCTGTTTTATTTATACTACAAAATTATGTATTAAATTCCGAAAAGTCAAACAAGAGACTCAAAAAGAGGTTATTGGACAATAGATATGCCACTCAAGTTCTATGGTCTCAAGGGAAAAGAACAAGACGCAACCCCATATCATTCAAAAGCGACAAAAAGCATAGGAAATGAGCATTTTGAGCCATGAATGCTGCATCTTTATGCAAATATAGTGCATTACAGCAGGTTTTTAGTGCAAAAACTTGCGCTTTGGATAACACCATACGTTTATTTTTCATACTTTTGCACCGAATTTTAGTAACCGTTAAAGAATAAATTGGTACGATTTCGGCTTATATTTTTGAGATGTTTTTGCCTCTTGAAGAGGGAGCATAGCGGGCTATGTGACCGATGAAAGAGACGAAAACAGCCAAAAAGATGAGCCGTCAAGGTATAGAACACGAATGTACATTATCAAAATCGTACCAAGTTATTTTTTAACGGTTACTTAGCCCCTCGCACTCGCCACGATGTTTGCGGCAAGAGAGCGCAACGGGGCTGCACAGTGCGCCGGAACGGGAGGCGCGCAACGGGGACAGACAGTAAACCGGATAACGACAATAACAGATGAAGAGAACTTTTCTTGTTTTGGTCATCGCCTTGCTGACATTCGCAAGTGCCATGGCCGACGTGATTACCATTGACGACATCAACTACAAGATAACGTCAGAGGATGACAAAACCGTGTGCGTAACGAGCGGCGGAGTGTATGTTGGCGACGTGGTTGTGCCTGCCGCAGTGGTGATTGATGGCGTGGTATATACCGTAACCTCCACTGAGGCCTATGCTTTCAACAACTGCACCGACCTGATAACGGTGGAGCTGCCCACCACACTGAAGGAACTTGGTCGATACACATTCAATAGATGTTCAAGTCTTGAACAGGTGAACATACCCGACGGCATCACATGTATTCCCTACGGATGCTTCTTTAGCACAGGCCTGACGTCGATGACGCTGCCCGAAAGCGTAAGTTCCATCGAGGGTTATGCCTTTGCATACACATCGAAACTTACCGACATCAACATCACCGATGCCATCACCGACCTTGGCGAAGCAGCCTTTTGCGGTTCGGGCATCACCAAGGTGACCATCCCCGCAGGCATCACCTCCATTCCTAAGTTTGCTTTCTCTATATGCACACAGCTTGACAGCGTGACTCTGCACAACGGTATCACCGAAATATGCGACAACGCCTTTGCCGCCGATCCGTTGCTCAAGTCCATCACTCTGCCCGAAAGCGTGACCACACTGGGCGCTTCGGCCTTCGCCACATGCCAGTCGTTGCAGGAAATAGTTGTGCCCGACGGTGTGGACGCCATTCCCAACAAGTGCTTTTATAGCTGCACAGGACTGAAACGTGCTGTGTTTGGCAAGGGTGTAAAATCCATTGGCGAGGACGCTTTCACCAAATATAAGAACGTGACAGCCTCGTTCCAACTCACCGAACTGGTGCTCAAGAGCGAAAGCATGGTGAGCGGCGGTGCCAACTTCGACCCTGAGATTTACGGCAAAGCCACGGTATATGTGCCCGAAAAGCTCGTTGAAACCTACAAGGCCGATGCCGACTGGAGCAAATTCAACATTGCCGCCATCGACGAATCGGCTGGCATAACCACAGTCGCAGGCCGCAAGACCGACAGCGGTGCGTGGTATAACCTCAACGGCACTAAGGCCACAAGCCACAAGCACGGCGTGTTTGTACACAACGGCAAGACCGTAGTGGTGAAATGACAAGGAAGTTAAGGGGTGGTTCGAAGCCACCCCTTAATCATACGTAATGTTCAAAAAATAACTTGAGCAAGTTTGTTGAATATGCCAATATTCTGTTTTCTCGTCTGATTCACCCTGTCTTTTTGCCGTTTTTGTGACTTCTTTTCAGTCACATAGCTCGCTATGCTCCTTCAAAGAAGTCAGCAAAA
>CAVKVO010000259.1:0-3337 GCA_963659575.1 Prevotella sp. CAG:1031 | reverse complement strand
TCACCGTACCAGTCGCTCATCAGAGCGAAAGAAACACAAACGTGATATGTTGTTACGGTGGTAATTTATAGAACCCACCTTATACGATAGATTGATACGGCGAGGGCGCCGTACCTCCTAAGTTTGCATTATGCACACGTATTTGTGTTTTTTTTGCTAAGGGCAAAGCGAGGACGCTTCGCCTACTACAGCCTTATACGGCAGAAAACGCAAGTCTGTCAAGCCTGAAAGCACAAATAAAAAATGCCCCAATGGACATTTCCCTTTCCGATTCGTTCGGAATGTGATGTCCATTGGGGCATTGCTGTATGCTAATGCGATTGTCGCTGATTTACTGCTCTATGAGGTAATTCTCTAAAGCGAATTATTCCTCCTCTTCAGCACCACGGAGAATGATGCTTGTGGCACCTATTGTGAACAACGTACCGTCGGATATAACACGGTACTCCTTGTCTCCTAAGATCTCATTGTCAACGAACGTTCCGGTGTTGCTTGGTCCGTCACGAAGAACATACTTCAGTTTGCCCTTCTTGTCGCGGCTAACCGTTATCTTGCAATGGTGTATGTCTATGCTGGGATCGTTGGTTTCTATAGGCGCAGTCAGTGTGCATCCCTTCATGTAGCGACCTATTGTGTTGTCGCCAAGGCGCAACGGAATAACCTGTTTGTAGTGAAAAACGTTCTCGATAACCACGATTGAACCGTAGCCAAGCTCATTGGCGTGCTCGTCAATCGTTTGAGTTTCCTCCTTTTGAGTGGCGCGCAACTTGGAAACACCGATGCGTATGCCAAACTCTTTGCCGCAACTGGGGCATTGGAAAACGAGCGACTGCCCGGCTTCGTACTTTGTTTCATCAAAAGTGATGAACCCTTCACACTTGGGACAACGTACTCTTTTCATTTCTTTTTGTAAATCCAAGACTGCTCAAAATACTCGCCGTCTCTCAGTTTCCGCAATTCTTTTTGAGCAGCATCCTCGTCCTTGTAGTGGCCGTATACCACTCTTACCACATGGTTGTACTCGTATGTGTATGCTTGGTCGTAGCCTTCAGAATGTAGTTTGTCCACATAAGCGTCGGCATTGCTGCGTGTCACATGACTGGCCAGCACAATACAGTAGTCCTTTTCAACTGGTTTTGCAGCAATGCTGTCCTGCTTTTTCGGTGAAACTGCGTCGGTCTGCTTTGCCGTCTCCTCCGTTTTTGCTTGCTTAACCTGAGCAACAGTGTCGGCTACCTTTGCTACCTTGGCAACTGTAGTGTCCAATGTCTTGTCCTTGTCTGGCGACATGGCGTTTGAAACGGCACCCATAAACTCGCTTTTCTGCACGCCTGTTGCAGAAAAACCATTGCTATTGCTGTTGCTCACCGGTGTGGTGAAGATGAAAAACGCTGCAATGGCGGCCGCTATGGCAACGGCATTGCGCACCCAAGCCACCTTTATCTTTATGGTTCCGTCGTCGTCTTTGCTTTCAACTGGCTTGTCTGTTGGTTCCGTCTCAGTCTTTTCCGTTCCCTCAATGGGCATCGGCAATACGCTGGGAACCACGTTGTTGTCGACAACTTTCGGTGCAGTGGCAACGGAATTGCCAGCCAACGGTTTCATTTCAAACGAACTGAGACCGTAAAGCGACGGAGTGAGTATTCCTGCCTCGCACGGTTCAAACACATAGTTGCCGTCCTCGTTTACGCTAAGCGTACCGATGTCGTTCAGTTCATACTGTCCCTCATTCTCAAGTCGTTGCTTCAACTCGTTAACTTCTTCCTCTATCCTGGCCAAAGCCTCCGGATAGCTTATGTCGTAAGCCTCAATATAGGATTGCGCAAGCAGAGAATCGTTCAGTTTGAGTTGCGGATTAAAGCCGAGAGTGCGCAACGGGGGCAAGAAAAGTCCGTCCGTTGCGTCATAGCGCGCAGCGACATGATGCGCCATAAAGCCGCCTAAGCCTGGCACTATGACGCAATCGTTGTCGAGAAGCAGTATCTCTATGTGTCTGTTCAGTTCAATCACGGTGCAAAAGTACTCGTTTTTTGCGACATAAACAAACAAAACGTGCCGTAACTGTACAATACGGCACGACATGAAAAGAGCCGTCTCAGTCATAAACTGGGACGGCTCCTTAATATTAAGAGTATGGTCTTATCGACTCTTACTTCTCGATTCCGCGGTTTGCAAGTGTTGCTTCAAGCAGTACGCGATACTTTGCGAACTGGTTGCCGGTAAGGATATAGTTCATATACTTAAGATCCTTAGCCACGGCCTTATCCACCAGTGCTTTTCTCTCGTCGTTCTGTGCGTGTGCAGCCACCATCATCTCTCCGCAGAATGTGTGATGTACGTCAGCCACGCTTTCCATCTGGTCCATCGTAAGACCCAGAGCTTCGCCGAGTTTGCGGATGTTGACGCTCAAGTCGTATGCCTCAACGTTGTTTACTTCGGCAACCTTCTCTTCCTCTGCAAATGTCATAGTCATGCTAAGCATTGCAACTACTGTCAAAAACAATCTTTTCATCTTTGTTACCCTTTCTTCTTACTTTAAAAATACTAACCTAAATGTGTTATCCTTTTGTCCTTTTGACGTTGCAAAGATACCGCCTTTCACAAGTTCCGCAATGGGTTTATACCGACTGTGTGCGCAAACAGTCCACTTTATTGACATAAATCAAAACTTAGAACATTCTGTAACAGTATTGAAAATATCCTATAGCTCAATTCTGTAATCTGTGGAAAAACCTCCAGAAGAAGTGCCACACTCTGAAGAATGGCTCTGCCAATGCCTCGGATGGATAATGCCTCACCAGTCGCCAGTCGCGACGCAACCGTTGGACATTATGACCTATCGTGCCTCGTCCAAAATGCTGCTGACTGCCATACTGTCCGAAGTTGCCGCCGTCCAGTATTTCATCAAGCAGCAACCTCCCTCGCTTCTCATCCATGGGCGCAATCATCTTGTCTTCCGACAATCCCAATACCTCATGCAGCACCCACATCACCGCACCGGCAAAACTCCATAGTCCAAGTCTTTTCAGTTCACATTGCAACGCAGTCCTGTCTGCGCTTTCCGTGCAATTCGTGTTCAAGATACCATCCATGTTTGTCAGAACGAAGTAGTAATCCACAACTTGTCTCAATCCTACTCCCTCATCGAAGAAATGATGCTGCAAGTGGCTTAGCTGGTATATCACGTTGAATGTCGTTGTTGGTACAGCAATCTCTCCTGCGCCATCTGGCAGCGAAACAATGTTGCTGCACTGTAAGTCAGCGTTTCTCTCGAACCACCGTTGCATCCGATGGTTCAGCACGGGATTGTTGAATATCATTGGCGTAGGGTGAAGCT
>CAVKVO010000258.1:0-3338 GCA_963659575.1 Prevotella sp. CAG:1031 | reverse complement strand
CAAACTAACAATGCGAAAGCACCGCTGAACAATCTTTCAGCGGTGCTTTCGCATTATTTTATTGTGCCATAAAGACCTACTTACGCTTCTTGTCAGGCACCACCATCAGCCCACAAAATGTAATCAATCCATTGAGCAACAACAGCTCGTATCCGAACTTATATCCCCAATATCGACTTGCAAGCATATCGAGAACGAAGCAAATGATTGGCGAAGCCACGGCAATAAACGGCACTACTCGGTCGTTGACGCTGCGTCGGGTAAATAGTCCGAAGGCAAAGAGGCCAAGCAGCGGACCATATGTGTAGGACACGAGTATGTAGATGGCATCAATCACACTCGTGGAATTGACCGCACGAAACACCAGCATGAACACTACGAACACCAATCCCATAAGGAAATGTGTCCTGTGGCGCAGCTTTTCGTCGTCGGGACGGCCACACACGTCAACGCAGAAGCACGTGGTGAGCGACGTAAGGGCTGAGTCGGCTGAACTGAACGATGCCGCCACGATGCCGAGGGTGAACAGTGCCATCGCCAGTGTGCCCAGACTGCCCGTTGCGGCGAACATCGGAAGGAGTTCATCGCCCTGACTGGGCAATGCCACACCCTGACTGGCGGCCAACAAAGTGAGCAGTACACCGAGCGAAAGGAAGAGAAAATTGGCCGGAAGAAAGGCAAATCCGTAGGTGCACATGTCCTTTTGCGCGTCGCGGAGAGTGCGGCAAGTGAGGTTTTTCTGCATCTTGTCCTGGTCCAAACCGGTCATCACCACCACTACAAACACGCCGCTGAGAAACTGTTTCCAGAAGTTTTGGCGCGAAAACCAGTCGTCTAACACAAACACTCGGCTCATCGGACTGTCGAAAACGGCCTTGGCGGCTCCGCCCAATCCCAGTCCGAGCGACTCCACCACATGAACGATTATCAACAAGAGTGCGGCAAAGAGGCACAGGGTCTGCAAACTGTCGGTCCAGACGAGCGTCTTAATGCCTCCACGACGGGTGTACAGCCATATCAACAGCACCATCAGTGTGGCTGTGACGGCAAACGGTATGCCCCAAGCGTCGAACACAAACCGCTGAAGCAGAGCGCATACGACATAAAAGGCCACGGCTGCGCCCGACATCTTGGACAGAAGGAAAAACCAAGCCCCGGTCTTGTAGGACACAGGGCCGAGTCTTTTGCCAAGATAGGCGTAGATTGACGTGAGGCCAAGCCTATAGTACAGTGGCAGAAGCAGGAAAGCCACTACTAAATAGCCGGGAATGAAGCCCAGGCACATCTGCAAATAGGTCATGTCGGAGCGCAGCACCATGCCCGGAACCGACACGAATGTGACGCCCGAAATGGATGCTCCCACCATGCCAAAGGCCACCATATACCAAGGAGAATGTCTGTCGGCGGTGAAAAACGCGGCGTTGGAACTGCTGCTGCCGCCCGCCAAACGGCTCACAAAAAGCAGCACCGCGAAGTAAACCAATAGTGTAGTAAGGATTATCATGGTGCAAAGGTAAGAAAATCTGCGCATCACCCTTTCAAAAAGACAGGCGCAATCGCTGATAGAAAGCCACTTTGAGCTTTGATCTCAGCCATATCCATCTTAGCACAGACCGCCCTTGTGCCGGCACCCATAGGAGGTACGGCGCCCCCGCCGTATCATTCGCACGCAAAATGAAGCACAGTTGGAAGCCCATAGTAGGCGAAGCGTCCTCGCTTTGCCCTTAGCTAAAAAGGCGCAAGAATAGGGAATTCGTCGCCTTTCTCCGTATCTTTCGCACGCGAACATTAATAAATAACATTAAAAAAGAAAGGATTAACTGCAAATTTGTCTCCAAAAACGCTAACTTTGCAAGTTGAAATGCGAAATCTAAGCTGAAGACGCGTGAAAATAAAGGAAGTGTTGAACGCCCTTGAACAATTCGCGCCTCTGCCGTTGCAGGAAGACTGGGACAATGCCGGCCTGCAAATTGGATTGACAGAGGCGGATGTATCAGGGGCTTTATTGTGTCTTGACGTCAACGAACGGATTGTTGACGAGGCAGTGAAAAAGGGGTGCAACCTGATTGTGTCGCACCATCCGCTGCTGTTCCGTGGCCTTAAGACTATCTCTGACGGCGACCAAGTGCAGCGCACAGTGGTGAAAGCCATCGAAAACCGCGTGGCTGTGGTGTCTATGCACACCAATATGGACAACGCCAAAGGTGGAGTGAACTACAAAATGGCGGAGAAACTGGGGTTGGAAAACGTCAGGTTCTTTGCCCCAAAGACCGTTGGAGGCATCAGCGGAGGCAGCGGTGTTGTGGGTGAACTGCCCACGGAAATGGCTGCCGACGACTTCGTAATCGCCGTGAAAAAGGCGTTTGGAGTGGAGTGTGCGATGTGCAACGAACTGCTGCGCCGCCCTATTCGTCGCGTAGCCTTGTGCGGTGGTGCCGGCGACTTCCTGCTCGGACAGGCTATAAACGAGGCTAAGGCCGACGCATTTGTGACGGGTGAAATGCACTACCACGTGTATTTCGGTCACGAACAGCAGATACAGATATGCGTGATAGGCCACTATCAGAGCGAACAATACACCAACGAGATATTTAAGTCAATAATCGGGGATGCCTGCCCTACTCTGCCAGTATACATGACAGAGACGGACACCAACCCCATAATCTATTTATAAGCATACAGTATGGCAAAGAAAGAAACAGCCGAATTGTCGGTAGAAGAGAGGTTGAAAACGCTTTTTGAACTCCAAACGGCCTTGTCGGCAATAGACGAGAAGAAGGCTCTGAGGGGCGAACTGCCGCTTGAGGTGCAGGATCTGGAGGACGAGATAGAGGGACTCTCCACCCGTATCGAGAAAATAGACGGCGACATAAAGGACTTCCAGAAGGCTATCAGTCAGAAAAAGGCTGAGATGACCGAAGCTCAGAACAGCGTTGACCGCTATAAGGCGCAGCTCAACGAGGTGAAAAACAACCGCGAATATGACACACTGAGCAAGGAAATAGAGTTTCAGTCGCTCGAAATAGAACTGTGCAACAAGAAGATAAAGGAAGCACAGGTGCGTGTGGAGGAGAAAAGCGCTGAACTGAAGGAAAACGAAAGTGCCATTGAAGAGCGCAAACGTGACCTCGAAGTGAAGAAAAGCGAGCTTGACGAGATAATGGAAGAGACTCGCACTGAGGAGGAAAAGCTGAAACTCGACGTGAAAGAGCTTGAGGAGAAGATAGAACCGCGCCTGCTCGCCTCGTTTAAGCGCATACGCAAAAGCGCACGCAACGGACTTGGCATCGTCTACGTGCAGCGTGACGCCTGCGGAGGTTGCTTCAACAAGATTCCGC
>CAVKVO010000257.1:0-3342 GCA_963659575.1 Prevotella sp. CAG:1031 | reverse complement strand
CCGATACTCTACTACAAGCGCATCTCTGACGTGTATGACGAAGAGGTGCAAGAGGCATTGGAGGAGAGCGGTGGCGATATGGACTATGCGATGCTTCCCGAGCAGCACCGGTTTGACATACCCGAAGGTTGCCATTGGAAGGACGTGCGCGAACGCTCCGAAAATCTCGGTGCCGCCATCGTGGGTGCCATGCGTAAGATAGAGCTGGCCAATCCCGACACGTTGTATGGCGTGCTGAGTATGTTCTCCAGTCAGAAATGGACCAACAAGGGCATCCTTACCGACGGCAAGATACGCGATCTCATAGAACACCTGTCGCAGCGCAACCTTGGCAACAAAGCCTATCCGGCAGACCTGATGGGCGATGCCTACGAAGTGTTGCTCAAGAAGTTCGCTGACGATTCAAAAGCCAAGGCGGGAGAATTCTATACGCCGCGATCGGTGGTCAGCCTTTTGGTGCGCATTCTCGACCCGAAACCGGGTGAGATCGTTTACGACCCTGCGTGCGGAAGCGGTGGTATGCTCATAGAGGCGGTTCACCACATGCACCACGACAATCTTTGTTGTGGCAGCATATTCGGACAAGAGAAGAATGTGGTCAATGCCGCTATCGCCAAGATGAACCTCTTCTTGCACGGCGCGTCCGACTTCAACATCATGCAGGGCGACACCCTACGTTCACCGAAGATTCTGCAAGGCGGCGAAATAGCCAAGTTTGACTGTGTCATTGCCAATCCGCCTTTCTCGTTGGAGAAATGGGGATCAGTGGAATGGTCGAACGACAAGTACGGACGCAACATTTGGGGCACACCGTCTGACTCTTGCGGCGACTATGCATGGATTCAGCACATGGTGAAGAGTATGGCACCAGGCGACAGCCGTATGGCAGTAGTAATGCCGCAGGGCATCCTATTCCGTGGAAACGAAGAAGGTCGCATCAGAGAGAAGTTGGTCAAGAGCGACCTCATAGAAGCCGTTGTGACGCTGGGCGACAAACTGTTTTATGGCACAGGGCTCTCTCCGTGTTTCCTCATCCTGAGAAAGATGAAGCCCGCAGAACATTCCGCCCGCATCTTGATGATAGACGGCACAAAGGTTTTGACCATCAAGCGAGCACAAAACATCCTCTCGCCCGAAGACGTTGACCAGCTATATCAGTTATATTCTGACTACAAAGACGTGGAAGACTATGTGAAGGTGGTCACGCTGAAAGAGATTGAGGAAAAGGAGTTCAACTTGTCTCCCAACCGCTATGTGGACTACCACAAGGAAGCAGTCCGTCCATACAATGAGGTAATGAAAGAATTTACAGATGCTCTTGAAGCCGTTCGCAGGGCGGAAGAAGAGTTTAGAATGATTATAAACGCATAAGTCATGGCAGAAACAAAGAAATACAGATTGGCCGGTGAACCCATCTCGCTCGACGAGATGAAGCAGTTTCTGTGGGGCGCAGCTACACGCCTTCGCGGTCAGATAGACGCTGCCGGATATAAGGAATACATCTTCCCCCTGTTGTTCTTCAAACGCATCAGCGATGTGTATGACGAGCAGTATGGCGACTATGTGGCAGAGGGTGGCGAAGATTACGCCAACGCACAAGCAAAAGACTTTGCTATCCACATTCCCGACGGAGCACATTGGAGCGATGTGCGCGCAGTGACGGAGAATGTCGGTCAGCGGCTTGTGGAAGCGTTTATTGCCATCGAACAGGCCAACCCCGGCGAGGAAGCAGATGGTCGTGTAGTGGGCGGTCTTGACGGCATCTTCGGTCCGAAAGACGGGTGGACAAACAAGGCCAAGATGCCCGACCATATCATCACGTCTTTGATAGAGGACTTCTCTTGCCATGACCTTTCGCTCGCTTCATGTCCTGCCGACGAAATGGGTCAGGCATACGAATACCTTGTTGGTAAGTTTGCTGATGATGCCGGCAACACGGCACAGGAGTTCTATACCAACCGCACGGTGGTGACGCTCATGGCGGAGATACTGCAACCCAAACCCAACGAGAGCATCTACGACCCCACTTGCGGTTCGGGAGGCATGCTCGTGAAGTGTCTTGACTATCTGCGCCAGAAGGGGCAGCCTTGGCAAGGCGTAAAGGTGTTCGGTCAAGAAATCAATGCCCTCACCAGCTCCATTGCCCGCATGAATCTCTACCTCAATGGTGTGGAAGATTTCTCCATTGTCTGTGCCGACACGCTCGAAAAGCCCGCTTTTGTGGACGGCAGTAGGCTGCGCAAATTTGACATCGTGCTGGCAAATCCGCCGTATTCCATCAGTGAATGGAATAGAAGCAAATTTGTCAATGACAAGTGGAACAGAAATTTATTTGGTACGCCACCACAGGGGAGAGCCGACTATGCGTTTATCCAACATATTATAGCTTCAATGGACGACCAAAATGGCAGGTGTGCAATTTTGTTACCTCATGGAGTACTCTTCCGAAATGAAGAAACTGACGTAAGAGAGCAAATGATTCGTTCAAAGAAAGTAGAGGCTGTAATAGGTTTGGGGCCTAATCTTTTCTATAACGCTCCTATGGAGGCTTGTGTAATTATTTGCAATAATAACAAGCCAAAGGAAATGGAAGATAAGGTTATCTTTATAAACGCCAAGAATGAAGTGACAAGGAAAAATGCTGAAAGTTTTCTTGAACCTTCTCATATTGACAAAATACTTCACGCGTATTTATCTAAGGATGATATTAAGGATTTTATGAAAATAGTGGATGTTAAAGAGATAGAAGAAAATCATTTCGACTTAACTATCCAGAAATATGTTTTCATAAATGAGATAACATCGACTGGAACGCTCAAAATCGAAGAAGCCTTAGATATATGGAATCAGTCAAATAATATCACAAACAACGAGTTTAACGCATTAATGAGCCTTATAGATGATGCAGTATAGGTTTGACGAAATTGCTATCAATAGTACCACAAAGAAAAAGCCGACAGAAGAGGACAAAGATCATTATATTGGTCTTGAACATATTGATAGTGAATGCTTGGCTATTACGAGATGGGGCTCTGATGTAGCTCCCACAGGAGAAAAGCTACTAATGAAAAAAGGAGACGTCCTTTTCGGCAAGAGACGAGCATATCAACGGAAGGTGGGCATTGCACCTTTCGATGGTATTTTCTCGGCTCATGGAATGGTGCTTCGTCCCAATGAAAAAGTCATAACAAAGGACTTCTTCCCATTCTTTATCAGCTCTGATCAGTTTATGGAAAGAGCTGTGCGCATTTCCGTTGGCGGGCTTTCTCCAACCATAAATTGGAAAGACTTGCGTGAACAAGAATTTTCAATTCCCTCTATTACCGAGCAACGTATTCTTGC
>CAVKVO010000256.1:0-3376 GCA_963659575.1 Prevotella sp. CAG:1031 | reverse complement strand
TTGCGATAGAAGCTGCTGTTGGCGAAATAGAACGACAGGGTGTAAGCGTCACCGCAGTTGTCGTCGGACAAAGTGCTTGTCCAGTAGCCGCCGTTGGTGCCGTTGAGATAGAGGTGAGTGCCGTTGTGCGCCCCTGCCGCGGGAAGGAAGATGCTGTTGCCGTTGCGCTGGCTCTTCACCTCATAGCCTCTCAGGGTGTCGCCCTTTTCAACCACTTTCTCCACCCATGTCCATGAGCAGTTGGTTGTGTCCGCCAGTTCCTCAAACTCCTTGTAGGTGGGTATTCTGCACGGTTCGCCCCAGCTGGTGGTAGCCACATCGTCGGTTGCTTCAAGCACTTGTTTGCTGTCGGCAGCGTTGTACTTTTCCATGTGGTCGTATGAGTGACCATAGAGATAAGCCGATTCGGAATAGTCGGCCTTGGTCTTGGTTTCTCCCCAAGAGTAGTAGTCGCCGTTGTCGGTGGCCGATTCCGCTCCGACGTTTGTCTCTGCCCACAGCAGACCGCTGGGCAGTTGCAGGTCTACAAACTTGTGGCCGTTTATGACAACACTACTGCTATCAGCCTTTTCCTTTGGCGCAGAACTCTTGCAACTCTGCTGCATAGAGGCCGCGAGCATCAATAGCAGCAGACCTCCAACATACGATGATAATCTTTTCATAAGCTTGTGATTTTGCAGATTTCCTTTTACTTTTCTAAATCTTGGGCAAAAGAAAATCGGCAGTACATTGCGCTCTTCCCATCATCAATGGAAAGAACTACATGTACTGCCGATTAAATGATTAGTCCTGACCGGAGAATTGCTTGATGCGCTGTTCCTCCGACAGCTTGCATATCAGCAATGTGTCGTCGTGTTCAGCCACGATGTAGCCATCAAGACCTTGCACCACGACCTTCTTTTCCTGCGTAGTGTGGATTATGCAGTTGTTGGTTTCAAACAGACTGATGCCGTCGCCGATGCAACTGTTGCCGTAGATGTCCTTCTTGGTTTGCGCCAACAGCGATCCCCATGTGCCGAGATCGCTCCATCCGAAGTCGGACGGACACACGAAAATCTCTTCGGCCTTTTCCATTATGGCGTAGTCCACGGAGATGCTTTCGCACTCGGGGAATGTCTTGTCGATCATTTCCTGTTCCTGGGGCGTGCCGTAGTAGTCGTTGAGCGACTCAAACAACTTGGCCATGGCAGGTTGATACATTCTGAAAGCGTTTACGATGGTGTTGACGTTCCACATGAATATGCCTGCGTTCCAGAAGTAATGCTTCTTTTGGATGTACTTCTTAGCGGTTTCAAGGTCGGGCTTTTCGCGGAACGAGTCAACGCGGAAGATTTCGCTGTTGCGCAGTGAACTGGACGAAAGGTCGGCCTTGATGTAGCCATAGCCCGTTTCGGGTCGTGTGGGAGTCATGCCGAGCGTCACGATGGAGTCGGTTTCCGATGTGAACTTCATGCACGAAAGCACCACGCGCTGAAACTCATTGACGTTCGTCACGATGTGGTCGCTTGGCGAAACGATGATGTTGGCGTTGGGATTTGCCGCCTTGATTCTCCAGCTCACATAGGCTATGCACGGTGCGGTGTTGCGTCGGCACGGTTCGCACAGTATGTTTGAAACCGGCATTTGCGGCAGTTGTTGCTTCACAAGGTCAACATAATTTCTGTTTGTCACCACCCAGAGGTTTTCCGGAGGGCATATTCCGTCGAAGCGGTCGGCTGTGAGTTGCAGCAGAGACTTGCCTACACCGAGTACGTCGATGAACTGTTTCGGCTTTTCGGGTGTGCTCATGGGCCAAAAACGGCTTCCCACACCTCCTGCCATTATGACAACGTGGTTGTTAATGTTTGCCATACGCGTTATTACTTTTAGGGTTCTTATATTTATCGTTGAATACAAATACCGACGGGACGACCTTTGGTTAGTGTCCGAGTCGGCTTATCAAGTAGGAATAATAGTCAGCGGGATTCATTCCTTCGGGAAACATATCTCCAAGAATGGTCTTTGCTTCCTGAGGATTTCGCTCAGCAGCGAGTTTCAAGTAACGCAGAAACTCCTTGTCTTTCTTCATGTCGCGACAGCAGAGAGCCATATAAGAAAAGCCGTAGTCCAGTTCGTCGCCGTAGTATTTGAACAGATGTTTGAACATGGAATAGGCTATTTCCACATAATGGTTGTCGTAGATTGACACGATAATCCTCAACATCGTGTGCGGATCGTCGCCAGACTCCATTATGACGTGGTGGAATATCCGCATGGCGTCCTCTATGTTGTCGTTCTCAAGAAGTATGTGGCCGTGCAGAATGTCGAGGTCGGTGTGGTCGCAGTCGAACTTCTTGGCCTTCCGGATATAGCTTATCGCCTCATTGGGGCACTTCTTTGCACTGTAAGCGAAGGCCAGTTCCTGATAGATAGTGTGGAGTTGTTCCGAATCGGAGTTTGATACGTTCAAGGCGTTGTGCAGGTGGCTGATGGCATCGTCGTATCTGCCGAGATACACCAGGCACGTTCCGATGTTCAGTTCGCCCAGTTCCTTGTCGGCATCGGTGCTGTTGACGTAGCGTTCATACAGTTGCAGAGCTTCGGCAAAGTCGCCGAGACCGTACAGACTGTTGGCTTTGGTGAGCAATCCATCCAAGTCGTTGGGGTCAATGGCCAAGGTGTACTCGCAACTCTTGATGGAGTCGTCATATCTTCCAGCAAGAAACTGCGCGGTGGCCAGTGCATTCCAGTAGGTTTTGGAGTACGGGTCGCGGTCAATCAGCTTGTCAATGAGGTTTATTCCCTCGTCATACCGGCCCAAGCCAACCAGTGTGCGAGCCATAAACTCGTCGTAGTCGGGCGAAGGCTTCTCCACACTGCGCATCAACCACTTGTATGACAGGTCGAACAGGGCGTAGTCGAGGTAGATACTGGACGTGTCGAGGATGAAATCTTCCCTGATGTCCTCGTCGATAGCCTCGAACTTATCCTTCAGCATGGCCTCTGCCTCATCCAAATTGTTGAGAGCAATGAGTATTTCGACAGAGATAAAGAAGTATTCCCGCTCGTCCTTGTCCGTAATCTGGCTTGCGCAGAGTTTCGCAGTGTCGATATCGTCGCGCCCCAAAGCCTCTCTGGCTTTGAAGGCGAGGGGAGACGCAGCTCCGGGAAACAGTTCCAATGCCTTGTCTATTGCCTTCCAGGCCTTTTCCTCGTTGCCTGTTGTGGCGTAATAGTCGGCAATGTCAGTGAGTTCTTCAGCGTCGAGAAAGACAGGAAGTCCCGAACTCTCAGCCGTTTCGTAGGTTGAGAGCAGCTCCTTAAACTCGTCGCTGTCGAAGAAATCGTCGCCTATTTGCATTGGAACTGTACCCTAAGTTACTTGTTTATCTTAGCC
>CAVKVO010000255.1:0-3406 GCA_963659575.1 Prevotella sp. CAG:1031 | reverse complement strand
GCAGGTTGTTTTCCTTGCACATGGTGGTGGCAGTGAGGTCCATCACCTTCAGTCCACGGGTGTAAATCTCGTCGTATGTGATAGAGTCAAACTTCGTGGCAGTGGGGTCTTTTTCCGGGTCGGCGGTGTATATACCGTCCACACGTGTTCCCTTGAGCATCACGTCGGCCTCAATCTCTATGCCGCGCAGCGACGAACCAGTGTCGGTGGTGAAGTAGGGCGAACCCGTACCGGCTGAGAAGATGCATACATAGCCGGCTTCCATAGCCTCAATGGCTTTCCATTTGCTGTAGAACTCACCTATCGGTTCCATGCGTATGGCGGTGAGCACCTTTGTCTTCACGCCAATCGCTCCCAGTGCGGAACTCAACGCCAGCGAGTTTATCACCGTGGCGCACATTCCCATCTGGTCGCCCTTCACTCTGTCGAAGCCTTTCGATGCACCGCTAAGGCCACGGAAGATGTTGCCTCCACCTATCACGATGCCTATCTGCACACCCATTTCGCTCACTTCCTTTATCTGCTGGGCATATTCGCCCAAACGCTTCGGGTCGATACCGAAACTCTGTTCGCCCATAAGGCTCTCGCCGCTGAGCTTCAATAATATACGCTTGTACTTTGCCATTGTTTTGGTCTGTTGTTTAATTGTTGTTCTATTATCGTTTAAATGCTGTTCAATTGCTGTTTAATTGCTGTTCAATCGTTGTTTGTCACAGTAGATACTCCACCTCTTTGAAGGCGTATTTCCTAACTTCACCGTTCTCCTTGTGCAGCACGAGATGACCGGTTGGCTCCACGGTTTCTATCTCTCCACGGAATTCGCCGTCGCTGTCGCGGTATCTGTATATGCCGTTGCGGCGATAGAGCACGGACTTGTATTCGTCGTGTATCGCGTCGTAGTCACCGGCGTCTATGCGGTCCAGCTGTTCTGAGAAGCGCGCCGTCAACTTGTCGAGCACCTCATCCACACTGGTTTCCCTGCCGGTTATCTGTCGAAGCGACACCGGATTGGGCGCGTCACTCACAAACGTCATTTGGTTGACGTTTATGCCCGTACCTATGATGCAGTCCTTCACCACACCCCGATTTATCGTACACTCCGACAAAGTACCGCTTATCTTGCGGTCGCGCCAGTAAATGTCGTTTGGCCATTTCACGGTTACACCGTCGGTATAGTCGCCAACGACATCCCTTATAGCTATCGCCATGGCCTCAAGCATCACAAACTGGCGGTTGGCTGGCACCCCTTTCGGATGGGCTTTCAAGCTGAACGTCAGGTTCATTCCCCGTTCACTCTCCCACGAATTGCTGCCCTGGCCGTGTCCGTTTGTCTGATATGCAGCCACCGCCACAGTCATCCGCAGCCCCTCTTCGCCATGGTATTCGCGCAGAAACCTGTTGGTCGAGTCGGTTTCGTCGAGGCGTATCAGCTTTATGTTCTCCATCTCTATAATAATATAGTGCGTTCTAAAAAGCTTCCTTTAGAACCGTTTCATGCAGCCGAGAACCTCAAAGATGCAACGTATTTTGTCTTTGGGCAGAGTCTGGACGCCATATTCCGGCGACTTGTTTGTGGGAATCAGCGCATAGCTGTCGGGCGATTCCGATGGACCGAGCCGCTTCACCGTGCGCATGTCGTTGGTGGTAACGATGGCGTAGATCTCGCCTAAAGGCAGAAAGGTGAAGTCTTCTATGCGGCGCAAGGCTATGATGTCGCCGTGACTTATCTCCGGTTCCATCGAATGACCGGTGATGTTGCACCAGCAGGTGGCCTTGTCGTAGGGTTTGAAGTTGATATGGTATTCGGGAATGACGGTCTGGTCGTTGAACATGAGGTCGAATCCTCCCAAAAAGTCAACGTTGTAGTAGGGCACTCCGTGGCCGTCAAAACTCTTGGTGGGTGCCGACGTTCCGCTTTCTTGCAGCATCGAACCCTCTCCAGTGAGCAGCCATACGCGGCTTACTTCAGGAAAAGCAGATAAAATCTTGCTTTCAATAGAAATTGACAGTCCGCGTGTGCGGCCTTTGAGTATGTCGTATATCGCTTGTTTTGTCTTTACGCCGATGCGAACGGCAAAGGCCGACGGTGTAAGCCGGTAGTGGTCAATCAGTGCTTGCAGTCTACTACTTGTGTCCATAATGCAGTATTTGTGTATAAAAGTCGCTAAAAGCAAGAATAAAACTTGCTTTATTAAGATTATATCATTAACTTTGCAGCCGTAATCACATTGCTCCTGATGCGAGGGCAGTGCGGTTGGCTGATGGAAGTGGTGCGGTTGTCGTGTCTAACGGTTCCCACTCCATCTTGCAAAGATAAGGAAAAAAGCGTTTGCGTCAATGTGTGGCGGACAAAAAGAGATTAACGTTGTGGTTATACACATTATTTATATATAGGAGAACAAGATATGGCAAAGATGGAAGACATAGGTTTTCGTATACGTTCTTATGGACGAACGGAACTGGCTGTGGCGTACAATCCGGGACTGACTCCTGGTGGTGCGTGGAAAAGACTGGTGCAGTGGATAAAGCACAGTCCCGGTTTGGAGCAACATCTGGAACAACTGTCGGGCGGAAAGCGGAGTAGGACATACACTCCGGCGCAGGTTGAGGCGATTGTCAACGCCCTTGGTGAACCGTAAAAGACTGCTCGTTCTGTCGCTTCTCCATAATGGGCTGTCGGTCTGCCACCGTACGATGGTGCGGTGATGTCAACGGTGATGTCAAAAGTTGCGGAAAAAATCGAAGTATTTATGCCGTGAATGGAATTTTATTGCTAACTTTGCAGCCCGAAAGACTGTATATGTAGCCGCCATAGGCTGCTAAAGCCGTTGAGGCTCACTCTCTTTCTAAGAAAATCCGGGCGAAATGGCTGGTTTGACAACATTAAAAATCGACCTCAAAGGAATAGCCGACGACAAGGAAACTTTCTGTTTCAACGTTGGCGACGAATACTTCAACGCCTTAGGCGTGCAGGAAGTAAGGGGCGGTGATGTCGAAGTGAGCGTGGAAGTGCGCAAAACGGCCAACCGGTATTTCAATCTGGACTTCCACATCAGTGGAACTGTCACGGTGTCTTGCGACCGCTGTCTTGACGACATGCAGCAACCTGTGGAAGGCGAGGGACATCTTGTGGCCAGATTGGGGGCTGAAAACTCCGAAGAAGACGACTTGATAACGGTGGCCGATGACGAAGGAACGTTTGACGCTACGTGGGTCGCCTATGAATTTATAGCATTGTCAATACCCGTCAGACACGTGCACGCACCTGGAAAATGCAACCGTGACATGATAAAACTGCTCGACGAGCACTCGAAAGCCCGAAGCTTAGAGGGGGACGACAGCAAACCTATAGATCCGCGATGGAGTGGATTGGAAGAATTAAGAAACAACATTAAAGATTAAAGCA
>CAVKVO010000254.1:0-3428 GCA_963659575.1 Prevotella sp. CAG:1031 | reverse complement strand
ACAATACATATAGCCTTCGCTATGTCAAAAGAAATCAGTCGTTGCATACTTTATATTTTAAAGAGAACATAAATTTTTCTTGCTCAAGGTGTTACTTAAATTAAATTCATGAAAAATTACCTCCCGTTGGTCAGTGGGTCTACGACACTTGCGAAGCTTGATGAGCTCCAATGACAAATAAGAGATGTGCGAATAAATCTCGTGGTATATTCATGATGAATTCGTGTTAAAGTTCAAACCCTTAGAGGGTTGACAATGGCTTCCTCGTCAAGAAAGCCATACCAGCCTTCAAACATATTGTATTCTTAAAATTAAATTTCTAAATCGTTCGGTGTTTTACTGTAGTAAATGGATAATCTACCACAGTTTGAACTGATTAAACAGCATCCTCGTCATGATTGAAGTTCTCAAAGAACCTCGCCCGATTTTGCTCCAAGTCAGCAGTCTCTTGATACATAAACTTACAAGTAAAGTCGTAGATTGGCATTGCGGCACTATACAGTTTTAGTTGTCGCAAAACAAGTCTTCTCGCGCGAACCCTATCGGCATCCACTCTGAGATCCTCGGTCTTCATCTCTACCTCACAAGAGCTCTGCTCGTCATAGCCTTCCCTGGCGTGTTGCCAAGAATATTCCCCGTGGTCAACGTGCTCAGGCTCCAAGACTTCTGCGGAGCATAGGTCTTAAAAACCATATCAAAGACTCCCTTGTATTGGGAAAGTTGTTCTTCGGGAATCATGTCATGAAAAGAGTCACATTTATAGTTCTGACGGATAGAAACCATGACTGGACCATATTTCCAAGCCTCAAAACGAGCTTCGAACATCGGCTCTCCCTTTTGGATAAGGCACTCACGCTGTGTGAAATAAAGCAGCTTATGCAACTTCATTTCATCAATACGAACGCAACATTCATCCAAATAGCGTTTGTAAATATAAGAGGCAACTTGCAATATCCCTATCATGACAGTTATTTTATTCTGTCGGCGAATTTACACTTTTTTCTCGAAACCGCTAAAGAAATGAGAAATTTTCTTTTTGCCAGAATAACATTCTTACTATATTTTTCGTTATTCCACCCGCTACAGATATATCAATATCAAGAAGGAGGCTATCCATCCGGCTATGCATAGCTGCACAAATCTGTCGTGCATCAACACCTTGGTGGGACTTCCGCTCTTCACGTCGACTATCGTAATCTGCATATACCGCAGTATCCCGGCAAGCACGAACACGGTGGTGAGATAGATGTAGTGTGAGCCAAACTGCCGCGTCACCTCCTCCGACACCGTGTACATCACATAGGCCACTAACGTGACGGCGCTAACGATGGTCAGGGCCTGGTTCATGAAGTCGAGGTTGTAGCGGTTCACGTTCTTGCGGGGCAGCACGCCCGTCTCCTGATAGAGCACCACGTCGTCCCTGCGCTTGGCGAAAGCCAGAAAGAGAGCGAGCAGGAAGGTCATCAGTACAATCCAATGGGAGAGCACGATGCCATTGACCACACCGCCCAATATCACTCTGAGCACAAAGCCGATGGCGATGATGAATACATCCACCAAGGCTATCTGCTTCAGCTTCACGCAATAGGCGATGTTCATCACATAGTAGAAGCATATCACGCCTATCACCGCCATACTCTTATCCGCCAACGCCCAGAAGGCAAGCCCTAATGACAGCAGGAGCATCACCACCATCAAGCCATAAGCCTGCGGGATGCTCACCGCGCCCGACGCTATCGGCCGTTTGCATTTCTTGGGATGTCGGCGGTCGGCTTCCACGTCATAAATATCGTTGAAACAATAGATGCTGCTCGCCGCAAAACTGTAGCAGAAGAACGCCACCACGGCTTTGAGAAACATCGGAACATTCGTCAGGTCGCCATGAAAGAACAGAGGCAGGAAGATAAAAGAGTTCTTACCCATTAGTGAGGGCGAAGCAATAACATAATCTGTCGCATAGCCCCTCCACTATTTGAGTAAATAACATCTTTCCGTCTCTTTTTCGAGCATGCCTTTCTGCGCCGCCTTGTCGAGATTATAGTTCCTGTTTTCTATTTCCTCGACGATGTAGATAGTTCCTTGGTTTTGATGGCGGTTCAGCACTCTTTGCAGTCCTGCCTCGTCATTCTTTCCCACCTCCTCGGTGAAATAGCAAGTGATATGGCGGTTGCCCTTTACCAGTTTTCCCAACCGGTCTCCCTGCTTCGGTTCGTCCAAGACCATTTTCCAACCGTCTTCCAGCAGGAGATTGACATACCAACTCTTTTCTCCCCACGACAGCAACAGCAGATTGAAGTCCTTGTCCTTCAACAGTTCGTAAGCCTCTCTTCTGTACGAGTCCTTTCGTTTCTTGTATTGGTAGATGTAGAACGGATAAAATGCATTTCCCGTGGCCAGCATAAACTCGTCGAGGGTGGGCACCAATTGTCCCGCGCCAATTCCTGCCCGCAGATGATGGCTGCCGTGCGTATAATCCGCCAACTCCACGACGGGTCCTACATGAGCCTCCGACTTCTCCTCGTTTCTCCACGGACTTGAAGGTAAGTCCACTCGGATGGAAACAACAAGAAAGAGAATGATGCCGCCGCAGATGGCGTATTTGAGCACCTTGCTCCTCAGCCCACGGATGGCCTGCAAGGCCGTGGCATAGATCACTGCGACAAACGGCAGCAGATAGAGATAATGTTTCGTGGCACACCCCGTGTATCGGAACATGAAGTGCAACAGCGCCATGGGCAGCAAGCATACAAACAACAGCTTGTATTGCTTTTCCTTTGCCATCCTACCCAAGCCCCAAGGCAACAGAAGGATGCCCAAGGCCGTATAAAACGTAAACACCGCAAACTTCACGGCGGAGGCAAAGTTCTTGGAGTCGTTCATCGAACTATAGCCGAGCAGACTTTTGAGAGGGTTCGCCTGCAGCACCCAGCACCCCAAGGCAACAATGGCTACCACCGCCACTGCATACAATGCGCTGATTCCAACAGACTTTTTCCAGTCATAGCCCTGCAAAAGAAGCAGAGGAAGCAAAACGGGATATACGATCACCACATCCACCCTCAGCAATGGAGCCACACAGAGCAAGACACCGGCAAGAATCCATTTCCCTTTTCTGAAGAAAATCAGTCCCCATACGAACAGAGCCGCGGCGAGGGTCGACGAGTTAGGGTAATAAGCACAGGCATACGTCTCTGGTATCAGAAACAGGGCAAGCAGTGCGTATTCCTTTTTGATTCCTGCCACATCGCATACCAGCACCAGGCTTCCTATCGCAAACACGATTGCTGCCAAGGCAGTGAGCAGACAGTAGACTTGCTCACAGGTCATAAACGCAAGCACTTGTTTCACTCCCACAACCAAGGGCGTAACAAGCGTAACCATCCGAAAACGAACGCCTTGCCCACCTTCAAAAACATAGCGACCTTTGC
>CAVKVO010000253.1:0-3430 GCA_963659575.1 Prevotella sp. CAG:1031 | reverse complement strand
CTTTGCCGTTGAACTCGATGGAGCCTTCGGTCACGGTGTACAGCGGATTGCCCACAAGTACCGCACTGAGCGTTGACTTGCCCGAACCGTTTGGTCCCATTATAGCGTGTGTCTCGCCGTCGTTGATAGTGAGGTTCACACCCCTCAATATTTCTTTGTCGCCAATCTTGGCGTGCAGATTCTTTACTATTAGCATTGTTTCTCCTTGTAATATTAATACGATGCAAACTCTAAAGTCTGCTCTCTTTTATTTATTCCCATTCTTTTGCTTCGCAAATAAGATATGTCAACAGTTGCCCCATATTCCAAAAAATGTTCCAAGAAACGTTCTTTTTCCATTCCCCAGTATACCAAACAACATGCCATAGGCGCACCTTTGCCGACATCTTTCCCATTCTCCAAGAAGCGTAGTCGCGTGTCATAAAGGAAGCAAATTGCATGAGCCTGCCCGAAAACATAATTTTTCCAATGTCCTGTATTTGGAGCCACTGGAATTAAGGCTATCACATCAGCTTCATATTGAATATGACTGTCCACGCATTTTGCCAACCAATCCTTGATGGTTGTGCCTCTTTCACGGTCTGAACCGTATGGAGGATTGACATATATTGTTTTGCTTTCCCATTTCTCTTTTAGCCCATCATTGGTGGGAAGCATATATTCCACATCGGCATGAACCACCGAATATTGGTTGGAACAAGGATCTAACCCTATGTGTCCGTGCCAAAAATCCTTGATGGCATTCACGTATTTTGGTGGAGTACCCCAACTTTGACTCAATGTGTTGACATGTCTTCCTGCTGTCATACGGTGGCCTCCCAGTTCTTGCTAGCCAACGTGGCCAATGTTTTCTTGATTTTTGCTATATCACCGCCTTCGGGTGCAATCACATTAAACCATCCCTCCACCTTTGCTATATTGTTTGAGAAGAACGCACACAAGGCATCATGGGCATCCTTATCTATTTTTGTTTTTGTGAAGACATTGGATTTCTTTCCCTCCTTGTAACTTGCGACAAAAGCCTCCTTTATAGCAGCGTATTGTGGCTTCGGATTAAGAAGCAATGTAGACACGAACTCCGCCAATCCGGCATCCGTTAAGAACAACAACCAATCATACGAATTGGCCAGCACTTTCATCTCTTTATTCTTGTTTTCTGCCGTAAACCAGTTTCCATGGTTGCTTACTACGCCTATCGATAAGATGAAATTCTGCAAAGGCTTGTCGTCAGAAATCAATTCATCAAGCATTTGGCCGTATGGCTTTAACTGCGGAGCGTTATCCTTGTATACGAGTCCATAGCGTTGCCCGTCCACCCAGACTTTCTGCAAAGCCGATGTCATCTGTGCCACATAAGCTCCTTGCTTGGCTTTCTCGATTGTCTGAGGTCCTTTTTTGCATCCATCCTCCACTCCGACACGTTTGCATTCAACCATTGCAAACGGTGTTTTCCGCTGCAAAGCCACATGTATGCCGTCCTTATGTTCATTAGCGACCAACAGGTTGTCATCGTTCTCGGCCAAAAGACATGAGTTTCTTAACGTGTTGTTCGTGTCCAACAACTTGTTGCTCTTCACCTTTCCAAAACCCGAAGAAACATTCTCTGGCAGCATCTTTGCCAATTTCGTCGCTGTGACAGGCACGCCGAGTTCCTCCCCTATGAAGGAAACGTTCTGCACAGGGTGCAAGGTGAACTCTACATTGTGCGTTATTTCTTTGTCGCCAAACTCCGGCAGTCCCCGTTCGATGGATATATTGTCGCAAAAGCCCCATTCTCTGAGCAAATAGTAGGTAACAAGTTCTACTATTGTACCCAAAGCCCTGCCCGCAGCTTTCTTTGCATCATTCGTATGCTGGAAAACTGTATCTTTAAGGGCGTTTTGTAATGTATCTATCGAAAGGTAACTCATAAATGTTCTATTGCAGTTGCTATTATTCCGTTATCCCACCGTGCCTTCAAGCGACACGCTCAGCAGTTTTTGTGCCTCCACGGCAAACTCCATGGGCAGTTTGTTGAGCACCTCCTTGGCATAGCCGTTGACAATGAGTCCAACGGCCTGTTCCGTGGGTATGCCCCTTTGGTTGCAGTAGAACAGTTGGTCTTCGCTTATCTTGCTTGTCGTGGCCTCGTGCTCCACCACAGCCGAGTCGTTGTGTATGTCCATGTAGGGGAAAGTGTGGGCACCGCACTCACTGCCCAGCAGCAGCGAGTCGCACGACGAATAGTTGCGTGCGCCATCGGCGTTTGATGTAGCCCTCACCAGTCCGCGGTAGGAGTTTTGACTGTGACCGGCACTTATACCTTTACTTATTATGGTGCTCTTGGTGTTCTTGCCCATGTGTATCATCTTCGTACCGGTGTCGGCCTCCTGATAATTGTTGGTTACGGCCACGCTGTAGAACTCCGCCACAGAGTTGTCGCCACGCAGTATGCACGAAGGATATTTCCACGTTATGGCAGAACCCGTCTCCACCTGTGTCCACGACAGTTTGGAGTTGACTCCGCGCAAATCGCCGCGCTTGGTTACGAGGTTAAGCACTCCGCCCTTGCCGTGTTCGTCGCCGGGATACCAGTTTTGCACGGTAGAGTATTTCACCTCAGCGTTGTCCTTCACTATAATTTCCACAATGGCGGCGTGAAGTTGGTTTTCGTCGCGCATAGGAGCGGTGCATCCCTCCAGATACGACACGTAGGCATCGTCGTCGGCAACTATGAGTGTGCGCTCAAACTGCCCGGTGTTGCGAGCATTTATGCGGAAATAGGAGCTTAACTCCATTGGGCAGCGCACGCCCTTGGGTATATAAACGAACGAACCGTCGCTGAACACTGCACTGTTGAGAGCTGCATAGAAGTTGTCGCGATAGGGAACTACCGAGCCTAAATACTCGCGCACAAGGTCAGGATGATCCTTCACTGCGTCGCCTATTGAGCAGAATATAATGCCCTTTTCTGCCAGTTTCTCCTTGAATGTGGTTTTCACCGACACTGAGTCCATTATGGCATCCACGGCAGTGCCGCTCAGAGCCAACCGCTCTTCAAGTGGTATGCCCAGCTTGTCGAACGTCTTCATCAGTTCCGGGTCAATCTCCTTCTTGCCCTCATCGGCCTTCTTTGCCAAAGGGTCGGCGTAGTAAGAAATGGCCTGATAGTCTATTTCCGGCAGATGCACATGCCCCCACGTCGGCTGTTCCATTGTCAACCAGTGGCGGAATGCCTTCAGACGGAAGTCGAGCAGCCATTCCGGTTCACCCTTTTTGGCTGAAATGAGCCTTACGATGTCCTCGTTCAGTCCTCTGTCGATTATCTCCGTGTGTACGTCGGTGGTGAAGCCGAACTCATATTTCTGTTCGGCCACACGGCGCACAAACTCGTTTTTGCTGTCCTTATTGTCCATTAACCTTATATTGGTGGGGCTGTAAAACCTTTGAA
>CAVKVO010000252.1:0-3455 GCA_963659575.1 Prevotella sp. CAG:1031 | reverse complement strand
TCTCTATATAAACATCGATACGAAAAAAGTAGAGTCACATGCGTGATTTGATATCAGAAATATCCGCTTCCATAAGGAGCAACAAACTGAGGATAGCGCTCACGGGCTTCTCCATTGGCTGGGGTCTGTTCATACTCATTGTCCTGTTAGGGTCGGGCAATGGTATAATGCACGGCATCACGGCCTCCTTTGGCGCGGACACCATCTGTGTCATGCACGTAAAGGCCGGCAAGACGCAGCTGCCGTATAGCGGTTTCGGCAAGAATCGGCCGATAACCGTTACCGGTGAGGACGCCCAACTGCTTTGCGGAGAACTGGGTTCCAGCATAACCAAAGCCTACACTTGCTACACGTCCCCTTCAGCCTCAGTAAGCCGGGGCAATGCTCACATCAACACTGTTGCAACTGGTTCACAGACGGGATTTCTGGATATTAACAGCAAGAAGATTGTTGCCGGCAATGACATTACACAACTCAATATCAGGCAGGCCGACAAAGTGTGCGTCATCGGTAGGCAGACACAGGACTTGCTCTTCCGCGACAGTGTCAGCCCTGTCGGTCAGACCATTTTCTTAGACTCCATACCATTCAAAGTTGTCGGAGTGTATAATTCGGCAACGGGCGACAAGAGCGGGCACACCGTATATGCACCCTATACTACCATCCGCAATCTGTATGCCAGAAACGACAGCCTCTCTGAACTTGTACTCGTGGCAAACAATATCAGTTCAGAGGATGATTACAACGCCCTGCAGGACAAGGTCTGCGGTTTTCTTGGCAAGCGACTGGGCTTCTCCCCGAACGACCGTTCCGCAATAGTGTGCAGCAATGACTTTCTGGACTATCTCCAGTTGAAAAACGTTCTCACGATTCTTCAGGTGTTCATTTGGGTAATTGGTCTCGCCACGCTTGTTGCCGGTGTTGTCGGCATAAGCAACATTATGCTTATTTCTGTCAAGGAGCGTACCCGCGAACTTGGTGTACGCAAGGCCATGGGTGCCACTGACGCCCATATCATCACGCTCGTACTTCTTGAATCAGTCGTCGTATCTCTTATTTTCGGCTATGTGGGCATGATACTCGGCATCGGTCTCACTCAGTTGCTGGCGTGGATTATCGTGATGACAGGCGGAGCAGGATTCTTTGACAATCCCACGGTGGGGTTCACCACTGTCCTGGCGGCCAATCTCATCATGGTGATTGCAGGACTCGTGGCAGGATATGTCCCGGCACGCAATGCAGTGAGAATAAAACTTGTTGACGCTCTTTGCGCCTGAATGCCATTTTAACAACAGTCAATAACCATCGGAATGATCGACAGAGATTTTATACGTGAGGTCTTCGAGACAATAATAAAACAGAAATGGCGCAGTCTGCTGACAGCATTCGGCGTGTTCTGGGGCATCTTCATCCTGGTGATTCTTGTGGGCGCCGGTATGGGAATGAAGAATGGCATCATATCGGCGTTTACCAATATACCGTCAAACACGCTGATCTGTATGACAGGCAACACGGTGTTGCCATACAAGGGCTTTGATTCCGGCAGGTCGTGGAAGATGACCAACAGCGACATCTCCAAGTTGCGCCATGTGCTTGGCAAGGATCTCCGCGACGTGGCCATTATGAATTTCACCAACGACCAGGCACCCCTGCCTGTTTCTTATGCAGACCACTCCGGCAGTTATAATATCGCGGGTGTCAATCCGTCCTATATAAAGGCCATTCCCCACAAGGTCATGGCCGGGCGATATATAAACGCACTGGACATGGAGTATCAGCGCAATGTGTGTGTCATAGGCACGCAGATAGCTGAGGCTCTGTTCGGAACGCTTGATGATGCCTTGGGCAAGGATATTACCGTCGACGGAAAGCTCTATACCGTCGTGGGCGTGTGCCGGAGCACGAGCGACAAGATTCAGATAGGGGTGGACCTCTCGGCCTGTGTTCTCCTGCCGCTCACACTGATGCAGAAGACTTACGCCCAGGGCGACGACATTTCCGTGGCGTGCATCATTCTGACAGACAATAGTGATGCAGACAAAGCCAAGGATGTAATCGTCCCGGTCATAAAGAAGATGCATGATATAAACCCCAACGACAACGAGGCGCTGACAGTGAGCAATGTGAAGGTCGTGATAGGCAGGGTGAACAATCTGTTTTCGGGCATCGAACTGCTTATATGGATAGTCGGCCTGGGCACTTTGCTCGCAGGACTGATAGGCATCTCCAACATTATGATGATCACTGTAAAGGAGCGCACTCAGGAGATAGGCATCCGCCGTGCGTTGGGTGCAGAACCTTCTGCCATCCTCAAGCAGATAATGTGCGAGAGTCTTCTGCTGACCACCGCCAGCGGTTTTGCAGGTTTGTGCGCAGGACTATGGACGCTCAACGGACTCAGAGCCATGATAGGAGAGGGCACAGGCTCGTTCAGCAATCCCTACATGCCGTTTGGCACAGCCATAGCCGCGCTGCTCGTGCTGATGCTGGGAGGACTCTTCGCTGGATGGATTCCCGCAAGGCGCGCGCTCTCCATAAAAGCCATAGAGGCGTTGGGCGAAGAGTAAGAGATTTGCGCCACCGCAGATTTGAATAATGATTTATGATTAAAGAAAAGACATACTATCGATGATAGACTTAAAAGGCATACATAAAACATATCCCGGAGCACAACCGTTGCATGTGCTCAAAGGTGTAGACCTCCATATCGACGAGGGCGAACTGGTGAGCATCATGGGACCGTCGGGATCAGGCAAGTCCACGATGCTCAACATTATGGGTATACTTGACGATTATGACGAGGGCGAATACCACCTTGCAGGACGACTGGTGAAAAACCTCACGTCAAAGCAAGAGTCGCAATTCCGCAACCAACTGATAGGGTTCATCTTCCAGTCGTACAATCTCATCAACTTCAAGAATGCCCTTGAGAATGTGGCACTGCCTCTTTATTATAGAGGAGTGGGGCGCAAGGAGCGCAACGAACTTGCCATGGAATATCTCGACAAGGTGGGTTTGGCGGAGCATTGGGACCATTTGCCCATGCAGATGTCGGGCGGTCAGAGACAGCGTGTGTCCATAGCGCGTGCCCTCATCTCCCATCCGAAGATTATCCTCGCAGACGAACCCACAGGTGCTCTCGACTCCAAGACCACGCAGGAGGTGATGGACATGCTCCGTGCCGTCAACCGCGAACAGGGGCAGACCATCGTCATCGTTACCCACGAACAGGACATCGCCGACCAGACCGACCGACGCATATTCTTCAAGGACGGCGTTATCTTCAAGGACGAGAGAAAACCGGCGGAGGACAAGGCAAATAAGGCATAAAAGAATAAAGGTGGGTTCTATAAATTACCACCGTAACAAAAACGAAAAGATATGGGTTACGTTTTGCCGTCTTTTGGACTCTTTTCAGTGCATATCGCCACCTCGCTTGGTCGTAATGCTCGCAT
>CAVKVO010000251.1:0-3456 GCA_963659575.1 Prevotella sp. CAG:1031 | reverse complement strand
TGTTGTAGTCAACCGTTCCCAACTCTACCCGTGCCACATCGCCAAGACGCAACACGCCACCATCGGCAGAGGCTTTAAGCACGATATTGCGGAACTCGCTTTCGTCGCTGTAGCGTCCACGATATTTCAGCACATATCGAAAAGTATTGTCCGACTCCGCAGCCAATGATCCCATAGGCGACTCTATATTTTGCGCAGCCAAGGCATTGTCTATGTCTGCCGGCACCAACCCATAGGCATGCATTTTTGCAGGGGCAAGCCATATGCGCAACGCATAGTCGGCACCAAAAACATTCACCTCGCCAACACCTGCTATGCGCGACAACTGCGGTTCGATGTTTATCTTCATGTAGTTGGTCAAGGTTTTTGAGTCGTAGCGGCCATTAGGACTGTACAGGGTGATAAACTTCAGGTTGGAGTTTTGTGTCTTGCGCACAGTCACTCCGCTCTTTGTCACTTCGGCTGGCAACAGCCCTTGAGCCGAAGCCACACGGTTCTGCACATTCACCACAGCCATATTGGGGTCCGACCCTTGCTTGAAGTATATGGTTATGGTGCAAGTGCCGTTGTTGGCGGCTGTGGAAGTCATATATTGCATGTTTTCCACACCGTTGATCGATGCCTCCAATGGTGTTACCACGCTCTTCATTACTGTCTCGGCATTGGCTCCAACGTATGTTGCGCCCACCTTGACGGTTGGCGGAGCAATGTCGGGATATTGCTCCAAAGGAAGATTGAGAAGTCCGATGAAGCCTATTATGACAATGACAACCGAAAGCATGACCGACAGAATGGGGCGGCTAATAACTGTCTTGATGTTCATATTTTTATGCCTATTATATTTTTGCGTTGCGTTTCCACAAATTCGTCCGCAAAAATACATGGCAAGTCTGTTGAGATTTTGTAGATTTGCACAACATAAGGAAAACAACTGATTTTTGACAGTATTGTAACATGAATACTGCAATATGCTTTTTATTGCTGCGTTTTATATACACAAATCTTCACGACTATGTGGAAATATTACGCTTTGTTGTCAGCCTTCTTTGCCGCATTGACGGCAGTCTTCGCCAAGATTGGAGTGAAAGACGTTGATTCTGACCTTGCTACTGCTATCCGCACAACGGTCATTCTGTTCATCACATGGGGCATTGCCATACTGGGCAACCACACGTGCGACTTTCGGTGTGTGCCATCGCGCACATGGGTGTTCCTCATTCTTTCTGGAGCAGCCACGGGGATGTCATGGCTTTTTTATTTCAGAGCCTTGCAACTGGGCGACGTATCACGTGTCGCACCCATCGACAAGCTCAGCGTGGTTATCACCATCTGCCTGTCGTTCCTATTCTTAAAAGAACCAATAAACGCCAAAGTCATCGTAGGTGCTTTGCTGATAACTGCAGGCAGCATCGTTATGCTTTACAAATAATATAAGGGTGGTTCTATAATGTCATTTCATTGTCGGCCAGCGAAAAAGTCAGCGCATCGCTTGCCCGTATAGACGAAATGAGCTACCTTTGCAACACACGAAAGAGACTCGACGATGACGACCAACACTACCGACAGACGGATGCCCGTGGGCGTGCAATCCTTCAGCGTGATACGCACCGAGGGATACCTGTATGTTGACAAGACCGACCTGGTGTGGGAGCTTGCCAACAGGGGCAAGAAGTACAACTACCTCAGCCGTCCGCGCCGCTTCGGCAAGTCGGTGCTCATCGACACCCTGCAAGCCTACTTCGAGGGCCGCCGCGAGCTCTTCGAGGGGCTCAAGGTCATGGACCTGGAGAAGGAATGGGTGAGACGCCCCGTCATCCGCCTCGACATGAGCCGCGGAGGAGCCTCCGCCTCCGAGCTGAACGCCTACCTGGACCATGCCTTCGAGGAATGGGAACGGGCATTCAGACTGCGCCACAAGCCATCAGACACGCTGGCCAACCGCCTCGACACCATCATCCACACAGCCTGCAAGCAGAGCGGACAACAGGTGGCCATCCTCATAGACGAGTACGACTCGCCCCTGCAACACTCCTGGAAGACGGCCGAGCACACGCTCTGCACGGAGATCTACCGCAGCGTGTTCGCCATACTGAAGGCCGACGACGCCTACGAACGCTTTGTCTTCATCACGGGCATCACCAAGTTCACACAGGTGTCGCTCTTCTCCGTGCTCAACAACCTAAGCAACATCAGTTTCGAACCTGAATACGCGGCCATCTGCGGCATCACACAGGAAGAGACTGTCCGCAACTTCAAGCCCGAAATAGAAAAGATGGCCGACATCGAGGGATGGACCTTCGACGAAACGGTCGCACAACTGAAAGCCTACTACGACGGCTACCACTTCAGCCGGCGCAACATGGTCGACGTGTTCAACCCCTTCAGCCTTGTCAACGCCCTCGCCGACTCTGACCTGAAGAACTACTGGGCCTCGTCGGGCGCCACATCACTGCTCACCAAGTTTGTCGACGACATGGAGGTCAACCTGGGCGGCTTCGACCCCTGCACCCTCATACGCCAGACCATCGAGACATCGGACGTGACGGGCGGCGGCGCGGAGTTGTTTCTCTACCAGTCGGGATACCTCACCATCAAGGACTACAAGATGGGTGTCTACATCCTGGGCTTCCCCAACCATGAGGTCAAGCAGGCACTCTACGACATGGTGCTGCCCGAGGAGAACCAGTACATGTCGAACATCTTGTCGGCGAAGCAGTTGAGGAGGCTGAAGGGTTGATGATGATTTGTCTGCAAATATAACGCTTTCCGTTCAGACTTGCAAGGAAAGCAAGGGAAAGACACCCCTACCCGATGAAAATGAGCCACATCGTGCAGCGGAGGAGCTTTTCGGAAAAACTGCCCACCCTACAGAGGCTGTGGCACGGCTGAGCCCAGCCACCAGCCTGATTAATGAGAGGAAAAAGATGGCACATGGTTCCTGCAGGGCCATTACAAACCGCATAACAGGAACGTGACAACAACGCACCCGGCAGGCCTTCAACTGGCAAAAATACGCCTGCTTTGTCATTTCATCCCATTTTCTTTCTTTTGTTTGGATAAAAAGTTATAACTTTACAGCGGAATAAATTGATAGAGGTGTTCCGTACGCCCCATGTCAAGGTTTCCATGCCTCAGCGCACGCCGAGCCTTTTGCGGGTCAATCGCCTGCAAGCAAGGAGGCCAGGGTGGGTAAAGAGGCACGACATAATGAAGGCGTTTACTTGACGCTCTGTTCATGACGAACTGAAACTTCGCAACTTTCATTATCCTGTCACGAACATTGCAACGGTAGATGTCCCGGGTGTGATTTCATATCACAACCAATGGAGTATTGTACCTATTTCAGCAATAGGTAGAATTACTCCACGTGGTGGTATATATCATATCGGCATGGGCTCTAGCGTTGTCTGTTCAACAGGATAAGGCAATGCGAAGGCCTCAGTTCGTGGGACAGGC
>CAVKVO010000250.1:0-3467 GCA_963659575.1 Prevotella sp. CAG:1031 | reverse complement strand
CACACATATTAATATAGTGGAGAAAACCGTTGGTGCGTCTGAAAACATCAACGAGACGGTGGACGCTTGCATCGGAAACCTTGATATGCACACTGCCCTGTTCGTCCCGACACTGTTGCACACCGCTGATGGCGACCTGCTCCTGATGGCGACGCATCACGCTATAGTCGACGGCGTGTCTTGGCGTGTCATTATGAACGACATGGAACAGGCATACCAGCAGTGTCTTGCCGGACAACAGATAACGTTGCCCGAGAAGACACATACATATAACGATTATGTTTGTGCCGTAAAGAAATATCGTGACAGCTACGCGCTGAGTCAGGAGATTCCATATTGGAACAAGGTGCAGGAGAAACTTCTCGCCCTTAAAACATCTGACGGTAAAAACCTCTCGCGCCACTTCGATCATAAGACAGTGCGTATGAGCGGTGCTGACACACAGTCGTTCAAGAACGCCAAACTTGGTATGCTGAACGCTGATGCCAACGACATTCTTCTCACAGCAGTGAGCCGAAGCTACATCGCCAACGTCAGTGACAAGGCCAACGCCATATCGGTTCAGTTGGAGGGACATGGACGCGAACCTATCGGTGCCGACCTCTATACCGACCGCACCGTGGGATGGTTCACCTCTGTATATCCAGTTGTGATAGACGGCATCAGTGGCGACGCTCACAGTGACTTGCGCCGTGTGAAGGAAACGCTTCATCGCATACCTAACAAGGGCGTGGGTTACAACATACTGCGCTTTCTTGACGGCAAGAATGCCGTAGACTATCCAACAGACAAGGTGGCGCAGATAGGTTTCAACTACCTGGGCGAAATGGATGCTGACGAAGCTGGCAACGACGGCTTCTTCACTATGGCGTCGTATGAGAGTGTTGCTTCGGGCGACGTTGACCATTTCGGACCAGATTTGACTATCAACTGCGAAATAGCAGGCGGTGAGTTTGCTCTCGCTCTTGACTATAACAGTGATGTCTATACAGAAGATGTCGCCCAGCGTTTTGCCGACGGCGTTCTTCACGAGATAAAGACACTTGTCGACTTCCTTTCTGGAATGTCAGAGAAGGAAGTCACCGCTTCTGACCTTGGCGAGACGGAGTGGACTGACGAAGAGTTCCAAAATGTGGTGAAAGATTTTGCAAGCCGTGACGAACGGTTGCAGCGCATCTATCCTCTTACATCGATGCAGGAGGGTATGTTGATGAAGCACCTTGAGGAACCAACGTCTTGGGCTTATCGACTGACGAGCGTCTACGAGGCTGACTTCCTGCCTACACAGAAGCAGATAGAAGCAGTGTTGGAGCGTCTCGGCAAGAAATATGAAGTGTTGCGCACCGCCATCATTTACGATGGTGTAGAGCAGTACAGACAGGCCATAGTAGACAGAAAGCTGATGTGCAGTATGGTTGACGTGAGCAACGAAGCCGACCCGGAAAAGGCCGTGCTGAAAATGAGGGAGAACATAATGACCAACGGCTACGACCTTCAGCGCAAATCGCTGTTGCAGGTTGTTTGCGCGAAGAAGTCGGACAACAGTTGCTATCTCATCATTTCCACTCACCATATCATTGTTGACGGATGGTGTCTGCGCCTGTACATGAACGACCTCATGCTCTTCATGCAAGAGGAAATCAAGGGCGTAAGATACGACAACTACGAGAACTTGGACGGACGTTATGAGGCTGCCGTACGCGACATACTCGCGAAGGACAAGACTGAGGCTCTTGGCTATTGGCGAGAGTTGTTGTTCGACTATGAGACTCGTGCCGAGATACCCTCTTGGGGCGATGTGCCTGAGGAGGAGCAGACTGCGAGCAGCAATATGTCGATGACGATAGACAAGGATACCACAGATCGCATCGCTGCTCTTTGCCAGCATGAGCAGGCAACCATGAGCAATGCTGTAGAACTTATCTGGGGACTGGTGCTCCAGACATACAGCCGCACAAGCGACGCGGTGTTTGCCAAGGTTGTGTCGGGTCGTGACAACACGAGAGTGGATGTAAGCGAGGTCGTTGGTCTATTCATCAATTCCGTTCCTGTGCGTGTGAAGTGTGAGAAAGACAGCACTGCGCGTCAGATGCTGTCCGTGCTCCAGCATCAGGCTGCGGAGACCAACAGCTATGACTTCTGTTCTCTTGCCGAAATCCAGCAGCAGAGCGAACTTGGTGCACAGTTGTTGCAGACCGTAATGGCATTTGAAAACTACAACAGTGGTATGGAAGCCAGCGGCTCAGTGGAAGATACCTCTTTGCATATCACCCCTGTGACCATAACAGAGGAAAACTTCGACGAGCTTAACATGACCGCCAATATCGACGAAAACGGTTGTCTGGCGGTACAGATAATATTCAACAACAAGCATTATCGTGAATGTGAGATAAACCGTGTGATGGCTCTCTTCAAAGTCTTGGCAGAGGGCATCGCCAACAATCCCGATGCGGCACTCTCTTCTCTGCCTCGCCTCAGTGTGGAGGACGAGCAAAAGGTGATTGCCCTTTCCGCTGGTGAGGTGATGGAATACGACACCAACGAGACGTGGATTGATATGTACCAACGTCACGTGAAGTCGCAGCCCGACCATTTGGCTGTAGTGGCAACCAACGGACAGCTGACATACAAGGAACTCGACGAGCAGTCGGATAAGTTGGCTTCCTACCTTGTGGAGCAAGGAGTAAAGCGCAATGACTTTGTCGCCATTATGATGAAACGTGTCAAGGAGACTATCGTTGCGATATTGGGTATCCAAAAGACTGGTGCAGCATACGTTCCGATAGACCTGGAATATCCAGAAGACCGCAAGGCATACATGTTGGAAAACAGCCAGGCAAAGGTAGTGATAACAAAGGATACGTTTAAGAATTTGGGCAATCCTACTGCTCCTGTACCAGGTGCAAAGCCAGATGACCACGCCTACGTGATCTATACCTCTGGTTCGACAGGTAAACCAAAGGGCGTTATTATAGAGGAGAGAGGTATGCGCGCTCTTGCGGAGTGGTTCATTCCGTTGCTGGGTCTTGACTCAACAAAGAACAATCTGCTCCATCCAAGCTTCTCATTCGATGCTTCAACTGCCGACCTCTTCTATCCACTTTGCGCAGGAGCTACCATACATATTATGGACGAGGCGCAGAGAAAGGATTTCGACGGCATGGTGCGCTATATCAAGGACAACCATATCACGGGTATGTTGTTGAGCACCGCAGTCGGCATGGCGTTCTTCAACCAATACGACATCAACATTGACTATGCTATCCTTGGCGGTGAGAAACTTCTGCCTATCAAGAAGACCACCACTAAGATATTCAATGGTTACGGTCCGACGGAGTTCACTTGTATTTCTTCCTGCCGTTTTGTTGACCAGGACAAGGATGGGGATATTCCTATCGGTAGACCAGTACCTAACAGTTCTGACTATATCTGTGACCCAGAAGGACATCTGTTGCCACAGGGCGTTG
>CAVKVO010000249.1:0-3514 GCA_963659575.1 Prevotella sp. CAG:1031 | reverse complement strand
ACGTTGGCAAATGTACGAAAAAGAATTGATTTATAAGTCATTCAAAATGCATAATTAGTGTGAAATTTTTCCCTAAGTGACGGTAAAAGAACGAATTAGTGCTATTTCGGCTTATTTTTTATCGCCCCAAAGTGACATTTTTCCCGTTGTCCAAGGCAACCATTGGTATATTGCCCACACTATTGTGCTTTTTTTTGCCAAGGGCGCACGCCTCCTACAAATTAGTTTATCACAGCCACCTTGCATACGGTGCCTTTGGAGCCGTCCTGCTTGGCCGTAATCACGTTGTACACTCCAGATGCCACACGTTTGCCGTCGCGGTCGCGTCCGTTCCAGGTAAAGGTGCCGCCAGTGCTGCGTCCTTCAGCCACGAGACTGCCCGTTGCGGTGGTTATCTTCACGTCGGCGGCGTAGCTCAGTCCTACTATGGTTATCAGTCCGGTGTATTCTGGAGTGACGGGATTGGGATAGGCATACACATTGTCCTTGTCCATATTCTCCGTCGTTTCCGTGGCGTCACTTATGTATGAGCACAGTCCGTTTTGCGTGGCGAAGAACACCTCGCCTGTCTTTCCGTTCACGGCAATGCTGTTGATGGCGTTAGAAGCCAGTCCACTGTTTTCCGTTGTGTAGTGGGCTATCTGCGTGTTGTTGTCGTCACTGATGAGATAAACGCCGCTATTGGTAGTGCCTATCCACTTGCGGTTGCCGCCATCCACGGCAATGCTCGTCACAGGCACCTCCGTCAGCAGATAGTCAGCGTTGTTTGTTCCGTCGTTTCGCGCCACCTTGTACTGGTTGAAATAGTCGTCACCATTGCTGATGTTTTCCGGCGAGAGATAGAAGAGACCGCTGTTTGTGCCTACCCACACGTTGCCCTCCTTGTCTTCCGCTGCGCAATACACCGCCGTGGGCGCATATTTCGTGCCGTCCTGATTGGTGAAATCGGTGTATATCTTTGCCTCGTCGGTGGCCTTGTTGTAGTATCCAACAGACGGCTGGCGCCAGTGTTCGTTGCAGAACCACAGCAGTCCGCGACTGTCGAAAAACGCGTTCATCATGTCGTCCAGACTCTTCGACCCTTCATACATGAACTCCTTCTTGTGGTGGTCCACCCATTGGCCGTCGCTGGTGTATTCGAGCAGCGAGGTGGTTGGCGACTTGGAGTTGAACATCCACAGGTTGCCGTCGCTGTCAAACGTCATCGCGTTGACAACAACATAGTCTTTGCTGCTGAAAGGCGACTTGAGCGGACTGTTGTCAAAGCTGAAAGCCTGTTTCAACTCCCCGTTTTCAAACTCATACAAACCGGTTTTTCCGCCCACGAAGGTGTGGTCAATGTCAGTTCTGCGGGTGTCGTTGGCTATGCAGCACATGTCCCGGTAGTGGTAGCCGGTGGTTTGCTCAACGATGTACTGCTGATAGTTTTGCCACTCGTTGCCGTCCCACACCTGCGCCGTTCCTATGTTTCCGGCCTCATTGGTTGACGAATACAAACCTCCGGCGCTGTACAGTTTGCCATTAAAAACCTTCACGAAGTAGAAAAGGTTGGAATTAGGTCCGTCCGGATTGAGCTTTTCCACCGTGGCGTGATATTTCTCCCAGTCGCTGTTGTCGTCAGCGAACAGACTCTGGCTGTATTCCGTCACTATCGACCAGTTGCCCTTGTCTATCAAGTTGTTGCTCATGTTGGCCTTGTGCACCTTGCCGTCGGTGTCGAGCGCATAGATATAGTTGCCCTCAAAGTCCACCTTCTGTATCTTCGCGTCCAGATAGCAAGTCTCGTTGATGTCACTCTTGGCCACATCAATCTTTATCACACCGAAGTTGGTGGCGAGATACGTGTACCTTCCGTTGCTCTTCATGGAGTTGACCGTCTTGTCCTCCACCATGCTTTTGTTGTAGAGGTCATAGATGTTGGTCACGTTTCCCGAAGTTTCCACAATGTCTATGTTGCTGTTGTCATACACCACCACCAGTTTCTTCACCGCACTGTTCCACGCAATGTCCTTCACGTTGGTGTCGTGCAGATTGTTTATCTTGTCGAAAGTGGTGATCGATTCGTCACTGTTGTTGTACATATAGAGTCTGTCGGAGGCTCTTACAAACAGGTGACTACTTCCTGCCGCCACTATCTTCTGCACGTTTTTGTAGGCGTTGTATGCCTTCCATGTGCCAATGGCTGCGTTGGCGCACATCGTAGTTGCCGTTTGCAGTGCCAGTGCGAGTATCAAGCGTATTGCCTTGTTCATGTATGTCGTTGTTTTGTTGGTTCTATAGATATAGATAATGTGGATGTGACGGCAAGATTGCGGAGTTGTAGGAGGGTCGTCCGCACATAGATTCTTCACTCTTCGTTCTTCACTCTTCACTTAAAAAGTGTTCCGCCAGCTTCTTCACTGCTCTTGCCCTGTGGCTTATTTTGTTTTTAATTTCGTGCCCCAGTTCAGCGAATGTCTTGTCGTAGCCCTCAGGCTGGAATATAGGGTCGTATCCGAAACCGCCCTGACCCTTGCGCTCACGTATTATTTCACCGTTGACGATGCCCTCAAACCGGTTTACGGTGGGCTGTCCGTTGCCGTCAGCGTTCTTTTCTATTAACGCTATCACGGTGCGAAATCGTGCCTTACGGTTGTTATTTTCTCCTAAATTGGCCAGCAGTTTGGTCATGTTCGCCTCACTGTCGTGACCCTCACCGCCGGCATAGCGCGCACTGTACACTCCCGGTTCGCCACCGAGTGCGTCCACCTCAAGACCCGTGTCGTCGGCAAACACGCTCATGTTATACCTATTATATATGTACTCCGCCTTCTGCATGGCGTTTTCCTCAAGTGTGCATCCCGTTTCGGGTATCTCGTCGTGGCAGTTGATGTCTTCGAGTGACAATACTTCCATCTTCTCGCCGAGTATCTCCCTTATCTCGGCCAACTTGTTTTTGTTGTTTGTTGCGAATACTATTTTCATCTTTCTATGTTTGTTTATAGCGGATTTTTAATTGTTGTATGGCAAATATCGCTGCGCACAGTGTGAAGCAAACAATGCAAATTATAGGAGGTACGGTGCCCCTACCGTACCATTTTTCCCTTGTGCTGCTTGTAGTAGGCGCTGCGTCCTCGCTGCGCCCTTGGCAAAAGTCCAGCTAATAGGCTCTAAAACACGATAATATACGTTTTTAAGTTACCTTTTAGCTGAGGGCGCAGCGAGGACGCAGCGCCTACTACAAGCTTCCAACTGCACTAAGGGGTCGGCGAGGACGCCAACCCTCCTGAGTTTGCTTTATGAGCTTCCATTTTCGCATGAATGATACGGCGCCGTACCTCCTACAAATGCATATAGGAATAAATCGTCTATTCTTCCCGTATTATCCACTCGCCTATGGTGCGCTGGTCACTATCGTAGTTTATTCCGACTTTTACGAGTCGTTTGCCGTCAGCGGAATAGGGTATGAGATAGCCCTTGTCGTCTATTTGCTTGATGGCATCCTCGGCGGAGCCGTCGTATTTCAGTTCAAACA
>CAVKVO010000248.1:0-3531 GCA_963659575.1 Prevotella sp. CAG:1031 | reverse complement strand
ATTCTTCCCTTAGCGTAAGCAAACCTTGCTTGTTGTTGCCTTTCCGTCATGCACAGAGCGAATGATGTACACACCTGGCCGGAGCGTAAGGGAAGCAGGAGACGAGCTGTTGGATAATCGAGCCACGACGTTTCCCGACAAATCGAACACCGTTGTGCAGTCCTGAGAATGACTTCCTGAGTTGCTTATAGACTCAATTCCTGCACTGCCGTCATCCACGAGAGCAAGCTCTTCGGCGTTCATCACGCGGCAGTCGCGACAATCCGTGCTGTTGACATTGGCCACAAAAGCCACCACGCTCATCTTGTCCATGCGCCACTCCTGCGGTATGGTGGCTTCATAACTGCGACTGAACGTACTGTTTGCGCCCAACAGATCGCCCCATGTGGGCGTGAGACTAAGTCGGAGTGAATGGCGGTGCCAGAACGAACCCGATGCACCGCGCTGGTTTTCGGTAAAGATGCTGTCTTCGGTAAGGTAGACAAACATCCGCAGACTGTCGGGTGAAGCCACAGGGAGCAGTCTTTCGCCATCAACACTCACGCTCACGCGGCGGTTGGATGCGTCTACTGTGCGGTTGAGATTGAGCGAAACGAAAGCCGGAGTGTTTACCATCACCTTATATATATTGTCGAGCACACCGTCGGAAATGGATATCACGGGACTGCCGTTTCTGTACACCGACGGATAGTTGTCGGCCAGACACGTGCGGTCGAACATCACCGCCGGGGCGTTTGTACTGCCATTGTAGAACCATTCGTAGGCCACACTGGCATCCACCGTAAGTGTGTCGGTGTAGAAACCTGCATGGTGGCCCACCTCAATCACGTCGTCCTTGCCTCCGAGCACACGGTTTATCTCCTCGTGACCGGCGGGACACTGCGGACAGAGTTCAGTTGAAAACACCTCAAGCAGAGTCTTGCGCTTAGCGAAACTGTTTCGAAGAATCATCTGGGCAGTACGCGACGCATTGTCGGTAGGCACGCAGTCGGCCTCACCGTTCACCTTGCTCACCACCACCTGCACCTGCGGTTCGCCCTCTGCGGCAAACTGCAATGCGGAGAGTGCGAACGAACCTGTGCGCCGCGGTTCCACAGACAGTCCGTCGACGGTTTCCGAAGCTACGGTCTGCCCGTTGGCTATGTAGTCCACGGTCAACTGGTTCACCCTTTCGGCACCGAGATTAACAAAGCTACCTCGGAACGGTATGGCCGTGTTGGTGAGCGAATATTCGGGCATCACCATTCCCGTGAGGCGGATGTCGCCCTTGGGCAGTGAATCACCCTTGATGGTGAGTCTCAGTGTGGTGCAAAGTTCGGTGCTTTGGTTGTCATACCGTTTCCATCCCGTAGAGTCTTTAAGCACCCACTCCTCATCATTGACAAGGGCGTTGCTGTAGCAAAGCATCTTCGCGCCTATCACCTTGTAACCTATGTACACTGCCTGACCGTCGAAGGTGTACGGTTCGGCCAACCTGAATGTGGACATTCCCGACTTCGAGGCTGTGAACTTTGCCTCATAGACAGGCTTTTCGGCGAGGTTGTGCGAAACAAAGAACACCACCGAGTCGCGTCCTGTCTTGTCGTTGAGACCTATCTCCACTGCCGTTATGCGGCATCCCTTGTAAGCCTTCATGGTGGTTTCGGGATAATACAGAGCCGCTCCGGCCGTGTCCACACTGCTCACCTTTTGATATGAAACGGTGCGTCCAGCGCAGTTGCCCACCTTCATGCTGTCTGCCTTTGCCGCCTTTGCGCCTCCAAAAGCGACAAAGGCCGTGAGCACACAGCCCACGACCTTCATCCATATACTTGCGTTTTGCAATTTAATCGTTGTCATTCCTATGTTGCGCTACATTTACTTAGCCACCTTGAATGTCTTCGTTCCGTTGGCGGTGTCCACCTTCACGATGTATGCACCAGCGGCTTTGCCAGCCATGTTGAACGCCTTGCCCTGTCCACCTTCGGCTACAACAGCACCAGCTGCGTTGTAGATAGTGGCCTTGTTGTATTCGCCGGTAACGAACAGTGCGCCTTCGGTGAGTTTCACACCCACGTTAGCACGGATTGACTGCACACGATCGATAGCCGACGACGGATCGTCAACGTATGCCAGTGCGGGATAGTTGTATGCGCCGAAGCCCAAAGAACCTACGCCACCACCTACAAGCACTGTGCCGTCCTCGCTGCAATCCCACAGCGGGTTGAGTCCGTTGGACGCTGAAAGATACTTCACGCCTTCCTTTGTGGCACAGGTATACATGTTGTCGGTGTACTCCAGTTTGCCTTCTGCGGTATATATAAAGTATGTGTTCTCATCCTCAGAAGTCACGTAATAGCCATACATATTGCCGTTGGCATCGATGCTCTGTATCACACCACCGTTGAAGTTCACGTCGGGCTCCTCGCCTGTCTCGTCGTCATAGTCGTCGTATGAAGCCTCCTCGCCGCAGTCAAACAGCTGGATGAGTTTGCCGTCACGCACGAAAGCAGGATTGAAACCGCCACTTCCGGCCATGTTCATACCCACAACGGTCTTGCCGTCGTTGCTTATGTCATACACGAGGAACGAGTTGTAGTTCACTTCGTGGTCAACAGTCTTCAGTTCGCCATCAGAATATATCAGCGACTGTCCGGCCTTGCCAAGTTCCGTATAGCAGGTATCGAGCTTATAGCTGCCGTCGTCGGCCTTCTTCCACAAGGTCACTGCGCCCACAACCTTTTCCGAGCGTCCGAATACGGAGTTGTAGGTCCAACCCACACGATAGTCTATGTTGCCGGCAATGACGCTTCCGTCGGGAGTTATGGCACGAGCCTCCTCAGCGAAGTCCTGTGACTTGGCGTATGCCACAGAGAAACTGTCGGGCACGGGCAGTTTCACCCAATCGCCATCCACGGGCTTATAGCCGGGATAAGCCACATCGGCCTCGTCGGGATCGGTACGCTTCTCGAAGCTACCCACGATGATACCGTCGTTAGACACGTCGTTGGCCGTTATACGGTCGTGCTCGGTGTTGAGCTGTTCGAGCTTGTCGGGATTGCTCTTGCGCCAGAGGAATGCTCCGCCATATTCGGAGTTTATCTGTCCCTGGTCGGCACCAACTGCAAATGCGCCGTTGGCCGACACGTGGTTGAACACTCCTGCGGGTGCGAAAGTGCCTCCGTCAATTGCGTCGTAGAACTCTGTGTACTGGAAACTCTTGTTTACATACTGGGCGTTGGCCGTAACAGCGGCCGCAAGTCCCATAGCTACTGTAAGTAAAACTTGCTTCATAAAATTGTTATTAAATAAACGTTTTAGTGTGTTTTCCTTCATGCGTGCACCATACATCGCATGGTCACGCCTATGTTATACGTATAGTTTGGTTATATAATTGTTGTCACCTTGTCACCGGAAAAAAGAATAGCCGAGCTTTAACAGCTCAGCCATTCCCCTATTACCCATCATATAATAAGATGTTGGACCAACGGGACTCGAACCCATAATGACAGAACCAAAACCTGTAGTGTTACCATTACACCATGGTCCAAT
>CAVKVO010000247.1:0-3537 GCA_963659575.1 Prevotella sp. CAG:1031 | reverse complement strand
CATTGCGCCAAGGGGTCGGCGAGGACGCCAACCCTCCTGCAACTGCACATGAATTCTTCACTCTTCACTCTTCGTTCTTCACTTCCTAAATATATGTTATCATCCGCTCTGCGTCTGTAAAAAAACATAAAATACATACGGTTTGTCCGTGTTTACGACCTTACAGTCCTACCTTTGTTATACTACAAACCTAAGTGGCGGATGCTAATCGCTGCCACGGAAAACAACGGTGGTAATTTATAGAACCATCCATAGATCAATAACCATAAAAGGCACTGACCTGATGACACTGACAAGACTCTTTTTGCTGGCCGTATTGGTGGCGAGTATGCCCTCGTTTGCGTATGGCCAGGACAAATCCAACATAAAGAACAAACGGAAGATTGCGCTTTGGGGCCACGTGAAGGACTCTTTTACCAAGGTGGGAGTGCCGGGCGTGAAGATTACCCTGATGCGAGAGGACAGTACGGTGGTGGACACCTGTACCGTGTTCGGCAACGGTGGTAACAGTCTCAAACCCGACTATGCCTACAAGTTTGACGTACCGGCCGAGGCGGAGCGGTTCATCATCCTTGCGCAACATCCCGACTACGAGGACACATACGTGAACTACAACATGCACAGTGTGGGTCGCAACAGATACTTCGACGCGCCGTGGCACTACATGAAACGCCTCACATCGGTAACATCGGCCTACGAAGGCGAGACTCTGAAGGAGGTGACGGTGAAGGGAACTCGGGTAAAAATAGCCTATCGGGGCGACACCATTGTTTATGACGCCAGCGCATTCAAGTTGCCCGACGGCAGTATGCTCGACGCCTTGGTGCGCCAGCTGCCGGGAGCGCAACTGAAAGACGACGGTACCATCACCATCAACGGTCGCAAGGTGGACTATCTGACGCTCAACGGCACGGACTTCTTCAAGGGCAACAACAAGATAATGCTCGAAAACCTGCCGTACTTCACCGTGCAGAACATCAAGGTGTATGACCGCAACACCGACAAGAATCGCTACTTGGGTCGCGACGTGGAACAGAAGGAATATGTGATGGACGTGAACCTGAAGAAGCAATACCGCACGGGATATATCGGTAGTGCGGAAGTGGGTGGAGCAACATCCGACAGGTATATGGGTAGAGTGTTCCTAAGCAGGTTTTCCGACCACACTAAGGTGACGGCCTTTGCCAATGTGAACAATATCAACGAGACGCGCACTCCCGACGGCAACGGCAACTGGAGAGCTACGGACGCTCCCGAGGGCAAGACAACCAACCGTTCGGCGTGTCTGAACATACAGACCGACGGTAAGGACAACCTGTATAAGAACACCTTTAATATTTTAGGTTCGTGGAACGATTATGACGACCGGTTGACCAACAACCAGGTGCAGTTTCTCAAGGAAGGCAACTCCTATTTTCTGTTGGACAACATCAGCGGCACGCGCAGTCGCCAACTGTCGTTCAACAACAGTTTCACGCTTCAACTCCCCGTATGGATACAGTCGGTCACGGAGTTCAGTTTCGGCGACAACGACCAGACGCAGCACAGTCGGACGGCCACGCTGTCGCAAAGCACCGACCGCTATGGCGACGCCACGCAGGCTCTCGACTCTGTGTTTGCCACCACACCGCCGTTGGGCATAAGGGAATCACTCGTGAACCGGGTTTCTCACAGCGACCTCTTCCACGGCACCAACCTGCACATTACCCAAAGGTTTCTGTTGAACCAGAAACTGCCTTGGGGCGACAATCTTGAGTTTGCGCTCAACGGTCATTACCTGACGCGCACCAACAAGAGATACGACGACTACCGTCTAGACTACGCCTCCGCCTCGCAAAGCCGCGACTACCGCAACATCTTTGAGACCTCTCCAACCAAGACCTACAGCTATGAGGGACGTTTGGAGTATTTCTTCAACTTCCTCAACGACATGACCTTGCGCGTATACACCACATACAGTCAGAGCAACGCCAACTCCCAAAGCGACTATTACCGCCTCGACCAGTTGGCAGGGTGGGAGAGTGGCATACATCCCTTGGGCGATATTCCCTCAACAGCCGACTCTCTGCTATCGGTTCGCTCGCTGCTGAACAGTGAATATGAGAACAAACTCACGCGAGAATCCAAGACCGGACTGAACTTCAGTTACAGCAAGAAGGGCGACAGTTCGTACACATACATGCAGATACACGTGCCGCTGTATGTGCGCAACGAGAAGTTGAGCTATCAGCGCGGCGATGTTGACACGTGTGCATCGCGCACAAAGGCGTTTCTTGACGGCGAGATGAACATGACTTTCAACTGGAAACGTCGCGCCTTCCGCAGTCTCAGGTTTACCATAGGCCACAGAACATATCTGCCGGACATGAGCAAATTGGTGGAGTTTGACATGAGTCTGCCGTTGCAGACAACGCTGAACAACCCCGATTTGAAGACCGGTCAGCACTGGTTTTTCGACGGAAGCTATCAGCATCGCCTCAACAACAACCGCGCCACCTTCTCGGTTGTGCCAAGATTCAACTACACAAGTAGTCCGGTGCTCATGGGGTTCAGCTACAACCGACAGACAGGTGCATACGTCTATCAGCCGCAAAACGGTGACTACGCATATACAGCCGACCTCGGACTTGGTCTCGGCGGCGCGATTGACAAGAAGCAGTTTTGGACATATTCCGTCTACACCCAGATGGTTTACGACGTGTCGCAGGTGATGCGGTTGCCCGAAGGCGGTATGCAGTCGCGACTGATAGACCGCAAGAACATCAGTTCGCGCACAAGTCTGCGAATCTTTTACAGCAAGGACAATTTTTCTACTGGCATCACCGGTTCGGCAAACATCAGCAAAGGCCACTACAATGATGCATCCAGCACCGACTACACCACACTGGAGTGCGACCTGACCTACGCCACAATCTACCGTATTCCGGTGCTCAATGTCTTTGCCTCCACATCCTTCGGTTGGTTCCATTACGGCAATACGTTGGAGTCAACACCCGTGCAAAACAACTATGTGTGGAACGCAACGCTCAGCCGTTCGCTGCTCAAGAACAAGAGTCTCACCATAAAGCTCTCCGCCTTTGACCTGCTCAACACGGTGAAGAACTATAAATATGTGTCGAACTCCCAAACCTTTGCGCTCGAAACCACCGACAGAATAGGAAGATATGTGATGCTCAGCCTGGCATATAAGCTGAATATAAGGCCGAAGAAATGAAGAGGCTTTTTGAGTGAAGAGTGAAGAATGAAGAGTGAAGAACGAAGAGTGAAGAATCAACGTGCATGAAGCGCTTCGCCCACTGCAACTGCGCTAATCTTGCTTTCCTATACCTTATTATATATATAGCCGACCTGGTCTTGATAAGATTTAGGTTACCTATACCTTATTATATATATCAGAGGCGAAGCCTCGTTTTATACGTTTTGAACGTTTTATTCTCTTATCAGAAGCAAGACGCAGCACCTCTTTTCACAGCCCCAAAATTCTGAAAAAACTTGACGTGAAAAATGGATGCATAGGATTTGACCCAAAAATGCATA
>CAVKVO010000246.1:0-3601 GCA_963659575.1 Prevotella sp. CAG:1031 | reverse complement strand
AGCAGCAACTTGTTTAGAGCCTGTATTCTGCGACCTTGTTTGCCGATGTCCTCGCGCACGGTGTTCATGCTGTTCAGAAAGTCCGAGAAGGCGTTGAGTATCTGGTTTGGCTGCTTGTTGTCCTCCAAGCCATCGGGATTGGTGATGATTTTTATGCCGCGCTGCTCTATGTGTACGTCAATGTCGCATCCCGTCATTATCGGGTCGCCGTCGTAGTGTATGGCTCCAGGTTTGCTGCGGTGAATGTGTATGCGCTCAGCCTTGAATGCCTTTATCTTGGAGTTCTGGTCGAGCGTACGGTTGAACATGTCGATGCTTATCTGCGGAGCATCAAATGCGGTGAACGGTTCCATTATCACCACATCCATCAGTCCGTCGGTCATGGTTGCGTTGGGAGCAATATATGCGTTGTTGCCATATTGCGACGCATTGGCGCAAGCAATAAGGAAAGCTTTGTATTTCTTTGCCCCCGTGGCATCTTCCACTTCGTAGGTTTCCGGCTGATATTTCAGTCCCTCGCGAAGTACATTCTCCGCATAGGTTATAGGACCGCGGCGACCTGCGGAGGCGAACTTCAGACTGATGAATGCGTCGAAGCCCATGCCACAGGTGCAAAAGAAAGGCAAATCATTGATCACTCCATAGTCGAGAGCCTCGATGTTGCAGCGGTTTATCAGGTCGATGGCCTTGGAAACGTCCATCGGTATGCGCAGATGACGGGCGAGTCCGTTGCCCGAACCGCACGGTATTATGCCTAGAGCAGTATTGGTGTGCACCAGCGACCGCGCCACTTCGTTTACCGTTCCGTCGCCTCCCACAGCCACAACAATATCCACAGCGTCGGCCACACACTCGCGAGTAAGCTCTACGGCATGGCCTGCGTGCTCGGTGAAGCGCACTTCGTAAGTGAATTTCGCCGTATCGAGCCGCGACTTGATGGTCGTCGGTATGCTGGTTTTGCTCTGCGTACCCGAATGCGGGTTAACTATAAATACAATTTTCGCCTTTGAATCCATGGGGATGCAAAAATACATATTTATAATGTTACAAAGCTTTTGCGGCAATATAAAATTCGCAAAACGTTCACTTTTCCGTGGAAAACTGCAAACTTTAGGTGGAAATTACGTAACTTTGCCGCCTAAAATAAGACATAAGATTAGATATCAACCTTAAAATGGGACAATTACAGGAAAGATACAAGAACTATCGTGAACCCCAAAAGTACATGGAAATGGGTGTTTACCCCTACTTTCGCGCCATAACGAGCAAGCAGGGCACTGAAGTGGAAATGGAAGGGCACAAAGTCTTGATGTTTGGCTCTAACGCATACACTGGCCTTACAGGCGACCAGCGCATCATAGATGCCGCAAAAGCAGCATTGGATCAGTATGGCTCAGGATGTGCAGGAAGCCGATTCCTGAACGGAACACTTGACCTTCATATAAAACTTGAAAAGGAACTGGCCGAATTTGAAGGCAAGGACGAAGCTCTGTGCTTCTCCACCGGTTTCTCGGTCAACTCCGGAGTAATCCCAGCCATCGTGGGACGTAACGACTATCTGATCTGCGACGACCGCGACCACGCAAGTATTGTAGACGGTCGCCGTCTGTCGTTTGCTCGCCAGTTGCACTACAAACACAACGATATGGAAGACCTTGAGAACATCCTCAAGACTCTGCCTCACGAAGCCGTGAAGCTCATTGTTGTTGACGGCGTGTTCTCAATGGAGGGTGACCTGTGCAAACTGCCTGAGATAATCGAACTGAAGCACAAATACAACTGCTCTGTAATGGTTGACGAGGCTCACGGTCTCGGAGTGTTCGGAAAGCAGGGACGCGGAGTGTGCGACCACTTTGGACTCACCGACGAGGTTGACCTCATCATGGGAACATTCTCAAAGTCGTTGGCTAGCATCGGCGGTTTCATCGCTTCCGACAAGGACACGATAAACTATCTGCGCCACACTTGCAGAACATATATATTCAGTGCATCTAACACTCCTGCCGCAACAGCCGCAGCAATGGAGGCTCTGCACATACTGAAGGCTGAACCGGAAAGACTTAAGAACCTGTGGAGTGTCACCAACTATGCCTTGACACGTTTCCGCGAAGAAGGTTTCGAGATTGGCGAAACCGAAAGCCCCATCATTCCGCTCTATGTGCATGACATCGAAAAGACATTCCTCGTAACAAAGTTAGCTTTCGACGCAGGTGTGTTCATCAACCCTGTAATACCTCCAGCTTGTGCTCCTCAAGACACACTCGTACGCTTCGCACTCATGGCTACCCATACCAACGAACAGGTGGAGCGCGGCGTTCAGGTGCTCACAAAGATATTCAAAGAGCTGAATATTATAAAATAAAGAGGTGCAAGGCTTGCAAAGTTCAATATTAATGTCTACCTTTGCAGCCGCAAATATGCAGAGCTAATGTTCGGGGTGTAGCGCAGCCCGGTAGCGCTCCTGGTTTGGGACCAGGTGGTCGCAGGTTCGAATCCTGTCGCCCCGACATTCTGAAAGCAAAGCATGAGCATTAAAAAGACAAATTCCCTTGGACTTTACGGAGTTCAAGGGAATTTGATTTTTATAGTGGGTCTATAAGTTACTCAACTTTCGGATTTAGATTTCACGTTGTCGTTCTGACAAAAACAGAGCAAAAACTCCTGCCTGTTTTCTGAGCCTTCGGCTAAAAACCGGCGCATGACCTCGAAGAGGTCGAATCTCAGTAACCCCATGTGCAGCGTAGTGGAACATGGGGCCGCATGTAGTGAGTGAGAACATCGGCTTCGACGATGCCGTACAACTGCGGATAATGTCACTGTGATGCAATTTGTTGCCATAGCCTTATGTGCTTGCCTCTTCGAAGCCATGCGCAGCGGTTTTTGTCGAAGGCGTGGTTTATCGCCCTGTGGTGAGCAAGTGCCGGAACGGCACTGATGGTGTTTGCCTGTGCAGTGCGTCGTAAGCTTGCTTACGTAAGCAATGCGCAGGCAAACGCCATCAAAAAAAACTCGAAGAATGAGAGTTTTGCCCACCGCAGGGCGTTTTTACGGTTTTTGTGTTTAGTACGGTTCTATGACTTGGTTTTGTGAATATCGCAAGAAAAGACTGCGAAAATTTGGAAGAACAAAATAAAACCACTACCTTTGCGTCCGCAAAACAGCAAGGATGCGCTTGTAGCTCAGTTGGTAGAGCACCTGACTCTTAATCAGGGTGTCCAGGGTTCGACCCCCTGCAGGCGTACAACACAAGGAAGTGTACCTATATCAGGTGCACTTTTTCTTTTTCAGCATGCTCGGTATTCGGTATTTATTTGGCGAAAGTCGGAGTCTTTTGTGGACTCCTTGGTTCATATAAAGATAGTGGAGAGCAATCAATATCTTTTTCTTGATAGTAAATTCAAACAATAATTAATCCGATTCTTAATATTTTTTAGACGGTGCGCTTTGTTTTTTCCCCTATATAATGACTAACTTTGCGACCTAAACATAAGGTGGGGTATATAAAATTCCACCGCAACAAGTATAAAGAATACAGTAAAGTAAACAAAATGGCAGAATCAATAGACATCCGTGAACTGAACATACGGATAGAACAACAAAG
>CAVKVO010000245.1:0-3614 GCA_963659575.1 Prevotella sp. CAG:1031 | reverse complement strand
TTCCAGCAGTTTTGACGGCTGAAGCATCTCGGTTTTCACCTTATTATATAGTGTAGCATAGTTCAAAGTGTCGCCCACATTGTCGGTTTCCATAGCCTTGGCGATGTCGAAACCCACGCGAAGGTTAACCACGAAGTCCGCCCCCACGGCTCTTTCCTGCGGCATTACGCCGTGGAAACCGTGCAGGCGGACGTCGTCAAGACGTATGTAGCTTGTGCTAAGTTTCATCATCTTGTGAGATAAGTTCTATCGTTTTGCCCCCTTATCCGCAGCGCGAGGCACCGCAGTTCTTGCAGATGAGACAGCCTTCCTGGTAGATCAGCGTTTCCTGACCGCACACCGGACACTTGCGTCCCTTGGCTTCAGTGCCGTCAACGATGTACTTCTTCAGAGCGCGCTCTACACCGTTCTTCCACGTGTTGATGCTTTCGCTCTTCAGTTGCAGCGAACCCACCAACTTTATCACGTGGTCTATCGGCATGCGGTAGCGCAACACCCCACTGATAAGCTTGGCGTAGTTCCAGTATTCCGGGTTGAATTTCTCGCTCAACCCCTCCACTGTGGTCTTATAGCCGCGCTTGTTTTCAAACTGGAAGTCATATCTGTGCTTACCGTTCTCGTCGGTTTGCTTTATTATCTTGCCCTTCGTCACAGTCTTGGGCAACACGATACCTTCCTCATCGTCCTGCAATCCGGTGAATATCTCGTAGGGATAGCCGTTGAGCAAGCCCACGAAGGCCACCCATTTCTCCTTGTTGTTCTGGAAACGCACCACGTCGCACTCCAGTTCCTTCGGCCTCACCTCCACCACTTCGGGATGCTTGCACGGACTTACTGGTTCGCTCTGCGCCTTCTCAGCCTTCTTCTTTTTGTCCTTGTCCGACACGGAAATCATCACTCCCGAGCGGCTTCCGTCGCGATAGATGGTGCATCCCTTGCAGCCCGAACGCCAAGCTTCCACATACAACTTGTCCACGAGGTCTTCGTCAACGTCGTTGGGCAGGTTTACGGTGACACTGATTGAGTGGTCAACCCACTTCTGTATGCTGCCCTGCATGCGCACCTTCATGAGCCAGTCCACATCGTTGGCCGTGGCTTTGTAGTAAGGCGAACGCGCCACCAGAGCGTCTATCTCCTCCTGGGTGTACCGCTTGGTGGTGTCGATACCGTTCACCTCCATCCATTTCAGGAACTTACGGTGATATACGATGTACTCCTCAAACGAGTCGCCCACCTCATCCACGAAGTCCACATGAGCGTTTTCGTCGCCCGGATTTATCTTCCGCCTACGCTTATACACCGGCATGAACACCGGTTCTATGCCACTTGTGGTCTGCGTCATAAGGCTTGTCGTGCCCGTAGGAGCTATGGTCAAGCAGGCAATGTTGCGCCTTCCGTACTTCTTCATGTCGGCATAGAGCTGTTCGTCGGCCTCCTTTATACGATTGACAAAGGGATTGTTCTTCTCCCTCTCGGCATCATATATCTCGAAAGCACCGCGCTCGCGAGCCATATCCACCGACGAACGGTAGGCCGCCAGAGCCAGATTCTTGTGCACTTCCACAGAGAAATCGGTGGCTTCCTGCGTGCCGTAGCGCAGGTTCATGGCGGCTATCATGTCGCCCTCGCCTGTTATGCCCACTCCGGTGCGCCGTCCGAGACCGCTCTTGTGCTTTATCTTCTCCCACAGGTGCTCCTCGGCTCCCTTCACCTCGTCGCTCTGCGGGTCGCTCTTCACCTTATTTATTATAAGGTCTATCTTTTCCAGCTCCAAATCCACTATGTCGTCCATCAGTCTCTGCGCCGCCTTTACGTGCTTGCGGAACAAATCGAAGTTGAAACGCGCCGAACTGGTGAACGGATTTTCTACGTATGAGTACAGATTCACCGACAACAACCGGCATGAGTCGTAGGGACAGAGAGGTATCTCGCCGCACGGATTGGTGGAAACGGTGCGGAAACCGAGGTCAGCGTAGCAGTCGGGTATGCTCTCGCGCAGGATTGTGTCCCAGAAGAGCACTCCCGGTTCGGCACTTTTCCACGCATTGTGCACTATCTTGCGCCACAGCGTCTTTGCGTCAATCTCCTTCTGAACCTTAGGTGCGTCGCTGTCCGTCGGAAACTGCTGCACATACGTGCGGTTCTCGGTGGCTGCGCGCATAAACTCGTCGTCCAACTTCACCGAAACGTTGGCTCCAGTAACCTTTCCCTCAGTCATCTTCGCGTCGATGAACGCCTCGCTGTCCGGATGCTTTATGCTCACGCTCAGCATCAGTGCACCACGGCGTCCGTCCTGCGCCACTTCGCGAGTGGAGTTGCTGTATCGCTCCATGAAAGGCACCAGACCCGTCGACGTGAGAGCCGAGTTGTTCACCGGCGAACCCTTCGGGCGCAGATGCGAGAGGTCGTGCCCCACTCCACCGCGGCGCTTCATCAGCTGCACCTGTTCCTCGTCTATGCGCATTATCGCGCCGTAGGAGTCGGCGTCGCCGTCGAGACCTATCACGAAACAGTTGCTCAGCGATGCAATCTGATAGTTGTTGCCAATGCCCGTCATGGGACTTCCCGCGGGAACAATGTAGCGGAAATGGTCGAGCAGGTCGAAGATTTCAGCCTCATCCATCGGGTTGGCATACTTCTTCTCTATGCGTGCTATCTCCTTGGCTATGCGGTGGTGCATCTGTTCGGGCGACTTCTCATAGATGTTGCCGAAACTGTCTTTCAAGGCATACTTGTTCACCCAAACGTGGGCTGCGAGAGCGTCGCCGTCAAAGTATTGTAAAGAGGCTGCAAGAGCCTCATCATAGGTGTAAGTGTTTTGTTTTTCCATCTTTTTATTGCATAAAAAAGCGTCGCAAAGTTACTTGTTTTTGACCTAAAAGCTGATACGTTTTGGAGGAAAACTTTCGACTTTCGACCAGAAAAGTTTTCCAAAACGGACAACTTTAGTTTACGGAAAAACAACAGAGTTTTCCCACTTGTCGCAGGCGGAAGGCTATAGTAGGCGAAGCGCCCTCGCTTTGCCATTAGCAAAAAGGGTACAAGATAGTAGGAGGTACGGCGCCCTCGCCGTATCATTCGTGCTAACATTACATATCATTATTTCGCTCTTACGAGCGATGGGATCGCCGAGGGCGGCGACCCTCCTAAGCCTTCCAACTGCGCCAAGGGGTCGGCGAGGACGCCAACCCTCCTGCCTTGTGCCTTTGTGGTCGAGTGTGCAGCGGTTTTTAGCCGAAGGCGTGGTTTAAATCCGAAACTTGACTTGCGATTCATAACTCGCCCACTTACGACCCGTAACTAGGCCATTTACGACCCGTAAGTGGCCCACTTTTGAGGCGTAAGTGGGCCACTTTTGTAACCCATTGAGCCACAACTATATGGAAAAGCGCCCTAAAAGCACCTCACAAGACCCGATTTCGTAAAGATTTCCACACCCGTTTTTGCCCCTTTTACGGCATATTCCATTAACTTTGTTGCTGAATTGCCAAGACGCAATGCCTTGGACAAACGATACGAACCAAAACATTAAAACAAAGATATGAAGACTATAAAGAAACTATTGTCGCTTCCTCCCAACCTCGTTGACTGTTTTCACGACGTGACGGGACTGC
>CAVKVO010000244.1:1848-3627 GCA_963659575.1 Prevotella sp. CAG:1031 | reverse complement strand
GTGTAGTTGCAATCTCGCTACTCAGCATTTTTGCATTGCTGCCGGTGATGTAAACCTGATACTTTTGGTCGGCTAACCTACGGGCAAACTTTTCCCATCTGTCCACCAGTTGTATCTCGTCTAGAAAGAATATTGGTCGAGTGTCATACATCTCTTCATAGCACGTCTTGATCAAATCAAGGTCGCTGATTTCTAAAGAGTCTATTCGGTCGTCCTCAAAATTGAAATATAGGATTTCCTCTTTCTTGTGTCCTTGCTCTATCAGTTGCGCTATATGCTGAAACATCAAGTACGATTTCCCTGCATGTCTCAATCCCACAAAAACATAATTCAGTCCGTCTACAAGTTCCACATCACGGGGAATGAATTCTACTTGTGACACATATTCCTGATATTCAGAGATAAGCAACTTTATCAAATCCTTTGTCATATACCTTTTAGTCTAAAATCTGTTGCAAAGATATTTATTTTATCGATTATATTCGATAAAAACAGTGCATTTTTATCGTATATGTTCGATAAAAGCGATGTGATTTTATCGAATATGGACGACAAAACGTTGTTTGGTCCTTGATTTGGAGGTTTCTTTAGACTGGCTTTAGGAGTCGCTTTTGCCTAATCGTAGCCTAATTGCAAGGCTATTTCCAATTGTTTTTATTGTCGTTTTGCATAAAAGCACTACCTTTGTGTAAGGGTTGTTATTTGATAATCTTATACAACCGCCTATACATTATTATATTATATGGTAAAATTGAGATTTGTGGGCATCATTCCGGCGCGTTACGCTTCAACACGCTTTCCCGGAAAGCCACTGGCCGTGCTTGGCGGCAAAACCGTGATACAGAGAGTTTATGAGAAAGTGGCAGCCACGCTTGGCGAGGCATACGTGGCCACTGACGACAAACGGATTTTTCATGCTGTGGAAAATTTCGGGGGTAAGGCGGTGATGACCTCGCCCAACCACAAGAGCGGTACCGACCGCATAGAGGAAGCGGTGGAGAATTTGGGTGGCGACTGGGATGTTGTCGTGAATGTGCAGGGCGATGAACCCTTTATTCATGCGTCGCAGATAGAGGAGTTGTGCCGCTGTTTCGACGACGACGCCACCGAAATAGCCACGCTCGGCAAACCTTTCGGGGCTGACATGATTGCGGTGAGCAATCCCAATTCGCCCAAGATTGTGGTTGACAACCGCGGCTACGCAATGTATTTCAGTCGCAGTGTCATACCGTATGTGCGCGGCAGTGAGGTGGAGACGTGGGCCGACAGTTTCCCTTATCTCAAACATATCGGCATCTATGCCTATCGTCGTGAGGTACTGAAGGCCGTGACGCAGTTGCCGCAGAGTTCACTTGAGAAGGCGGAAAGCCTCGAACAGTTGCGCTGGTTGCAAAACGGATACCGAATAAAGGTGGGACTCACCGAGGTGGAAACCGTTGGAATCGATACGCCGGAAGACCTGAAACGGGCTGAAAGATTGCTGGCAGAGCCGGGATTTGCGGAAGAGTAACGCCGCTGATATTAAATCTGTTGTCACGAACTATTCATGTAGCAAAGAAAACTGTGCATAGGGCGTAGTGGGCGAAGCGTCCTCGCTTTGCCCTTGACGAAAAATGCGCAAGGTTAGGAGGTACGGCGCAGTATCATTCAAGTCGCAAGGTTAGGAGGTACGGCGCCCTCTCGTACCATTCATCCTAAACTGCTTCTTTCGCTCTGCGAGCGATGGGATCGGCGAGGGCGCCGACCCTCCTAAGTTAGCCCATGAGCCAAGGATGCAGC
>CAVKVO010000244.1:0-1838 GCA_963659575.1 Prevotella sp. CAG:1031 | reverse complement strand
GTACGGCGCCCTCTCGTATCATTCAAGTCGCAAGGTTAGGAGGTATGGCACCCTCGCCGTACCATTCACCCTAAATTGCTTCTTTCGCTCTGCGAGCGATGGGATCGGCGAGGGCGCCGACCCTCATAAGTTAGCTTATGAGCCAAGGGCGCAACGCCTACTACTCACTTCCTGCCTTGCGACTTCTTATCGACAAACGATATGAGCGATAAATCCGAAGAACGTATTAGCGAACCTTTTCGCAATAAAAACGATGGCAAACGACAGTTTCCGCTTTAAACAGTTTGATGTGCGGCAAGACCGCTGCGCAATGAAGGTTGGCACCGATGGAGTGCTGCTCGGTGCATGGGCAATGGCATCGAAGGGCAGACCCATATCCGTGCTCGACATTGGCACTGGTACCGGTCTTGTGGCTATGATGATGGCACAGAGGTTTCCCGACGCCTCCGTTTGCGGCATAGAAATATCCAGTCAGGCGGCGCAACAGGCGGCTGAAAACGCAGCGAACTCAGCGTTTGGAGACAGAATACGTATATTGGAAACGTCGTTGCAAGACTTTATAAATAATGAAAAGACTTTGGATTTAGGCGAAAGAGTTTTCATTGAAACGTGTGGAAAAGGGCAGGGTAGGGGCTTTGACCCAAAGACTCTTCTTGGCAAGAGGTTTGACGCCATTGTGTGCAATCCGCCGTTTTTCTCTGAATCTCTTGAGTGTCCTGACGAGCAACGCAACATGGCTCGCCACACAAACACCCTTGATGCCCACACGCTGGTGGCTTGTGCCGCAAGGCTTCTCGCACCGGGAGGACAACTTTCGGTGGTGGTGCCGTATGAGTCAAAGGAAACCTACGACTACGAATCGTCCATAGCAGGATTGTTTATAAGCCGCGTTTGCACGGTGAGTACCAAGCCCGGCATACTTCCGAAACGCGTACTGCTTGCCTATACCAACGCCGTTCCCGACACTCTCGACACGGAACAACTCGTGATAGGTGACAATAAATACAAGGAAATGACCGCACCTTTCTATCTTGAATAGGTCGATTTGCTACGAAAATTATTGTTCTTTTGGGCAGGAATCGCTGTGCCTCCTTCGCTTGCTTTTTGCACACGTGTCAGCCAGTTTGCAGCCACGGCAAGCCGATGAGCCGTGCTTCAGACTGTCGTATATGCGCCACAAGGCATACACTGCGGCTGCGGCCACAACAATATATACTATTGCTGTTTGCACAAAAAGAAGCGTTTGTATTCAGATTCAAAGTTGGGAGTGAACACTCCGCGCCCGATGTTTTCCGCTATCTCATCGGCACTCCAGAAGCGTCCGCCGTTAAGTTCAGTGGGATTGGGACGAATTGCACCGTCGAAAACAGTGCGGTGAACATAAACAAGTTCGCGTTCGCGAGCACTTTCAAACACATAATGCCCCATCGACACGGGTTCAAAGCCTACGACACCAAGTTCTTCTCTCACCTCACGCCGCAGAGCTTGCTCCACGGTTTCGCCCACATCCATGTGTCCGCCAGTGGACGTGTCCCACTTGCCGGGCTGAATGTCTTTCCATTGAGGTCGCTTTTGCAGAAAAAGTTCACCTTTGCTGTTGAATAAATGCAGGTGAACCACGGGATGAAGTATCTTTGAACCACCGTGGGCATAGCTTCGTTTCACTGTTCCAACAACGTTTCCCTGTTCGTCAACAGCGGGAAACAGTTCCTCTCCATTGTCTGCCATAGTCGTATGTATTCTGAAAAATAGCGTAAACGCTTATATGTTGGTAAGCTTTTTAAGCAGCAACTTGTTTAGAGCCTGTATTCTGCGACCTTGTTTGCCGATGTCCTCGC
>CAVKVO010000243.1:1867-3628 GCA_963659575.1 Prevotella sp. CAG:1031 | reverse complement strand
AGGCCGAATCTCAGTAACCCCATGTGGAGTGAAACGGAACATGGGGTATATATAGCAATGTATAAATTTCGGCTTCGAAGATGCCGCACATAAGGCTATGGTGGCTACTTCATTCGCAGTGGTGCGGCATCTTCGAAGCCGATTCTTGCAGCCTCAGAAACGCCCCATGTTCCGCTAACGCTGCACATGGGGTTACTGAGATTCGGCCTCTTCGAGGCCACTGTGCGCAGCAGTTTTTAGCCGAAGGCGTGGTTTATCGCCTGTCAGAGGCGCAGCCTCGTTTTATTCGTTTTAGATGTTTTATTAAAAGAGGTAGCCATAAAGTTGTCTCTTATTGTCTCTATTGTCGTTAATAATTGGTACGCCGAGGGCGGCGTACCTCCTAAGCATTGTGTTCTTTTAGTTGAGGATATTGCCTTGTGCCTTTTTAGTTAGGGCGCGGCGAGGACGCAGCGCCTACTACGAGCTTCCGACTGCGCCAAGGGGTCGGCGAGGACGCCAACCCTCCTGCAATTGTGCGCAGCGATTCTTCACTCTTCACTCTTCGTTCTTCACTCAGAACGATTCTTCATTTTCTTTTCCCTCCCCTAAATTCCTTGTTTTCGTGCCGGATTTGCGCCAAAGTGTAATAAAACGAGCAGAAATGCGTGAAAAATACCCATTTTTTCAACGGGTGTGTATAGACTTATTGGAATTTCTGTATAATTTTGCATAGAGCGTTAAGGACGGTTTCGCACGAAAGCCGAGCCGTCCGAAGGATAATATAAAGTACAGTGGCAACCATAAGTCCACCTAAAACTTAATTAGCATTATGACTCGAGACGAAATGTGGATGGCACACTATGAGGAGTTGATGAACTTCATGAAGACGAACCGTCGTCGGCCATCCAAATACAAAGCCGAAGAGCTTCGTATGCACAACTGGTACAAATCGACCAGAAAGATTATCAACAAGGGAAAATGTCCGCCTCACAGGTTAGAGAAATTCAAGCTTCTTCTGGAAGTTGCACAGAAATACAGAAGGAGAAACCAGTTTGACGTGTTTGAGCCAGGAGAGTAAAGGTGACCATGACAGACTGGGAAAAGATGCAAGCCGGCGAGGTGTACAACGACTTTGCCGAAGATTTGTTCAACAGGCGCGTGAGAGCAAAAAAGCTGTTTCGCGCCTACAACCGTCTGGACGATTCGGAGAAGGACAAGCGCAACGAAATCATGCGCGAGTTGTTTAAGTCGGTGGGCAAGAACGTGTGGATTGAACCCGACTTCCGGTGCGAGTTTGGCAAGAACATCACCATCGGCGACAACGTGTACATCAATTTCGGTTGCGTGATACTCGACTGCGGACAGGTGACCATCGGTTCCGACACGCTGATTGGTCCCAACGTGGGACTTTTTTCTGGCAACCATACCACGGATGCCGAGGAGCGTGCCGCAGGAGGACTCATTCCCAAACCGATAACCATTGGCCGTAGGGTGTGGCTCTGCGGCAATGTGAATGTTGTGCCCGGCGTAACCATTGGCGACGACACCGTGATAGGTGCCGGCAGTGTGGTGACGCACGACATTCCGTCGGGTGTTGTGGCGGCAGGAAATCCGTGCCGGGTGCTGCGCAAGATTACCGAAAAGGATAAAATAGGATACAAGCCATAATTTTTTTCATGCTGGAAGTAAAGAACGCATCGATAGTCAAAGACGGTAGGACTCTGTTTCAGGGACTGTCGTTCACGGTGGACAATGGTGAAACGGCGGCCATTGCGGGAG
>CAVKVO010000243.1:0-1857 GCA_963659575.1 Prevotella sp. CAG:1031 | reverse complement strand
GCTTCTGCACAGCATGATGGGACTGTATCCCCTGGCAGAGGGACATGTGAGCGTGGACGGAGAACTGCTTACTGCCTGTTCCGCAGGGGAGTTTCGCAAACTAATGGCCTATGTTCCCAAGGACTTGCCCAATGCTGACGGCACGGTGGAAGACTTGGTGCAGTTGCCGTTCGCTCTTGAAGCCAACAAGGGAAAAGTTTTTTCCAAGGCATCGCTGCTCGAAGAGTGGAAGAAACTCGGTCTGGATGAGGCTGTATGTCGCCAACGGGTAGTGGACACCACCGCACGCGAGCGCCAACTGGCTCTGCTCTCGGTGGCAGGATTGTTGGACAAGTCAATCGTCTTGGTGGACTATCTGACTGCGCTGACCGAAGCGGGCGATCGCACTTTAGTGGCTGACTATCTGCGAAGCCTCGCCAAGCGTGGTTCTTCGGTGGTGGCTGTGGCAGACAACGTGGTATCAGCCGACCTCTTCGACAAGTATATCAGCACTGCTTCTGTTGAGGCGTGATATATAATAATGTATAGTTGCCGTTTGGCAACGCAATGAAAAAATCTAATAACATAAAACCATGGAAATACCTTATTGGGGACTGCTTTTTTCAGTGTTGCTCTTTGCCGTTCCATTTGCCGTTTTCTTTCGTTTGGACAAAGGATTGCTGCGCTCTTCGGCTGTGGCCGTAGGCCGCATGACCGTGCAGTTGCTGCTGCTGGCAGTGTATATGAGATGGCTCTACGCCTGCAACAGTGTGGCTGTTGACGCGGTGTGGATGGTGCTGATAACCGCAGCCGCTGCGTTTTCGCTCACGAGTCATTGCGGTATGCAGCGGAGCAAACTGCTTCTGCCTGTTGGCGGAGGACTGCTTGTGTCGGTGGTGCTTGCTTGCGTGTATCTGCTGTTGGCCGTGGTGCGCCCTGCCGACATGACGAGTGCCCACTGCATTGTGCCCGTGTTCGGACTGCTGTTGAGCGGTGTTCAGAGCGTGGGCAAAACCGTTTTGGAAGCGTTCTATTCCGGTTTGCGGCGCAATTCAGAGCAATACAGTTATCTGTTGGGCAACGGTGCGAGTCACAGAGAAGCCATTCTGCCGTTTCTTCGTGACGCAATGAAAAAGGGCTATGCACCGCTTGTGGCCAACGCCTCGGTGGCAGGTATAGCCACAATGCCCGGCATGATGATGGGCGCAATGCTCGGCGGCGTGGGTCCCGGTGTGGCAGCCGTGTGGCAGATAGGCATTGTGGCTGGTGTGTTCGCCGCTCCAGTGGTGTTTACGGTGGTGGTTTTGTATCTCGCCGACAAACGTGTGTTCGACCGATATGGCCGTCTGCGAGATGTTTTTACCAACAGTTAATACGCCATTTTGGCAGATTGATTTACGTCAACTGCATTGACGAAGGTCAAAATAAAGTGCGCTGAAAGTAAAAACCGTGCTATTTTGTGTGCGCACACAATTCTTTCGCATTATCTTTGCACCAGTAAAACACAAGAAAGGATAACAAGAGGGTGTGAAGATGCACCCGACGAGACATTAAACAATGTGTAACTTGAAATTGAAAAGAAAGGTAAAAAGATTATGAGAAGGATGATGAAGAAAATTGGAGAGAGCAAGAAGTTCAACAACTACTGCATGAACATGCTCCGTATGTATGGTTATGGCAATGTGAATATGCCTGCATAACATATCTTGATAGGTATAATTCTTATACACGGCGAGGCTGCTTTCAGTACAAAAAGCTGAAAACAGCCTCGTTTTCGTTTGGGGGAAATTCTTAAATACAATACCTTTGCAGAGGGTAATACATTGCGCCCTGAAGGGGCAACTACTCATAGCCCAGGGCAGAGGAGCGAAGCGACGG
>CAVKVO010000242.1:0-3636 GCA_963659575.1 Prevotella sp. CAG:1031 | reverse complement strand
GCACTATATCTTTCATCTGACCTCTATGGTCTTAGTTCGTTTGACTTTGCAGTCTTGTTCGTTTGACTTTGCAGTCTAATATTCTAAACCTGCGCAGTTTAGTTTTTCTTTATCACGAGTGACATTCCCGGACGCAGGCCATCAACCTTGCCAACGGGACGGGCTTTCACCTCAAAGGTCTTCAGGTCATACTGTCCGTTGGCCTTTGTAGCTTTCCAAACGGCGTAGCTACCCTCGTCCTTCATGTAGTAGACTTTCATGCGCACCGTCTTGTTGAACGCGGGAACGAAAGCGTCGAACTCCGAACCAACGGCAAGTGAACCCAACTGGTCTTCGCGCACGTTGAACACGCCCCACATATCGCTCATCACCGATATGGACATTATGGGCGAACCAGTGCCTATCAGTTCACCAACCTTAGGATAGATGTCGCTCACCTCGCCGTCCATCTGCGCCACCTGTACGGTTTCGTTGATGTATGAACCCACTTCTGCCACAGCACCCTTGGCTCTGTTCACCTGAGCCTCCGAAGCCATCTTCTCTTCACGGCGCGCTCCGTTGCGAGCCATGTCGTATTGGCTCTGCGCAGCCTTCACCTGAGCTTCCATAGCCTTGTAGTTGGCCAGGGCTTCGTCGCGCTTCTGCGCACTCATCACGCCTTCGTCAAACAGGCGTTGCACACGGTTGTATGACTTCTGGGCTATCTCCAGTCCAGCCTTAGCCTGCTGCAGAACGGAGAAAGCACCGCGAATCTGCTCCTCGCGGGCACCCTTCTTTGCCATTTCGCTCAGTGCCGCAGCAGCGTCTTCCGCACTGCGAGCCTGGGTCATCTTGGCCTTCACATCGGGAGCGTCAAGTATGGCCAGTGTGTCACCGGCTTTTACGAAGTCGCCCTCCTTTACTCTTATCTCAAGTATTCGTCCCGGCACCTTGCTCGACACGCGGTATTCCGTCACGTCCACTTGTCCCTGTATCACTTCAGGCTCGTGGCCGAAAGCGAAGTATCCTATTATTGCGACTGCCACTATCACGGCGGAGAATCCTGCCACCGCGAGCAGTATATTGCTGTGTTGCGATTTTGCTGACATGGTAAATTATAGTATGGTTGTGTGTGAGTATGTTTTCTGTGTGTATCTACGTCTATTGTGTTGCGCTACTGTATCGTTCCGAGAGCCTTGCGCAAGCTTGTGTGGCTCAGTTTGGTTTCGATTTCAGCGTCTATCTTCTGCGACTGCGCCTGGAGCCAAGCCGTTTGCGCCTCCATCACTGCGGCCAACTGCACTACGCCCTCCTTAAATCCCAGATTGGCGCACCGCAGGTTTTCCTCTGCACGGTCGGTGCTGGTGCGTGCCTGTGCAAGTTTCTTCTCAGCCTGCCCTACTCTCAACGAGCTTTGGCTCACTTGCAGGGTGGCCAGTTCGTTGGCCTCCTCATATTCGAGTGTGGCAATGGCAGTGGCGTTCTTGGCCGCACGAATCTTGTAAGCCACATCGCCCCAGTTGAATATGGGCACTCTTACGAGTACGCCTACGTTCCATGCGCCTCCGAACTTCTTCTGAAAACCGTTATAAACATTGGGATTGCTGACTGAATATCCACCGATGAGCATCACCTGCGGCAAACCTTCAGCCCTAATCAGGTTGACTGCCTGTTTGCCCATGTCCACTGTGTTCTGCAACATCTTCAGTTCCGGACGTGCATCCGGTGCAGCCTGTTGCGGTAATGCGGTGTCGGAACCAGTCAGAGTGAGTGAGTCTGAGTCCTCATCGGCCAGTTTGATGTTCTCGTCGAGCGGCAGTCCGCAGCGTTGGCACAAAAGCATCTTGGCCAGAGTCAGTCCGTCGTTCACCTGAGTCAGTGTCATCTCGGCCTCATTCGCCTTGACATTCACCGTCAGTCCGTCCGACCGTGTGGCCACGCCTTCCTTGATCATCTTGTCAACATCGGCATCGAGTTTCTTCACCAACGACAGATAGCTTTCGGCCAACCGCTTCTTATGGGTCAGCGACACCACAGTCCAATAGGTCTGTTCTATGTCATACACCGTCTGTTGTCTCTTGGCTTCGCCCGAGTTTGCCGCCATCTTTTCGCCCAAGTCGGCCATGCGGTTGGCAGCGGTGATGGCTCCACCCATGAACACAGGCTGCGTCACGGTGATAGATGCCGCGAAAATGTTGCGCGTGTCGGTGCGGAAAGCATCTACGACCGACTGTCCCTTGGCGTTCAGTGCCTGCTGAGCCTCATTGAGTTTACCACCCATCTGACTCATCACCTGGTCGGTTGACGTGCCGAACGACGAGAGTACTCCGTCAAAGAGAGCCTTCTGTTCGGGCGTTATGCTTGCGCCAATGTTCTGCAAACCCGATGTCACTCCGGCAAAAGCCGTGGTTCCGATGTTGCTGAACATGGTTTTCTGCGCATCGTTCAGCAGAGATATTTCCTTGCTGGTGTACAGGTATCCGCCCGTAGCGGTCACGTGCGGCAGGTATTTTGTGCGCGCCGACTTCCTCACGTTGGCGGCCATTTCCTGCTTCACCTTTGCCACGGCCATCTGCTTGTTGCCGTTGAGTGCCATGGCCCGGCAACTGTCGAGTGTTAGCACCCGCTGCGCCATGCCTCCCGAAGGTATGCTTACGGCGGCTACGGCCAGCAGTAGTATTGCGCTGTTCCTCATCGTTATATTAAAGTGTTTGAAATCATTTCTGGAAAGTGAAGCTGCGAGAGCCAATCATATTGCCGTCAGCGAAGATGCTCACGGTGTATGTGCCTGCGCTAAGATATTCGCCCACTTGCCAATAGGTGGTCACGGCTGTTTCTTCGCCCGAATATTCTATCGCCTTCTTCATCGAGTAGGCTATGTTGCGGTTCTCATAAGCGAAGGTGCCGCCGCCGTTGAGAGCGTCACCCGTAGGTGTTGTTATCCTTACATATAATGTACGCGTACCGTTCTGTGCCGTAACGTTGCGGGCGATGCGGAACGATACCTCTATGCTCTTGCAGTCCTTTATCTTCTTCACCGGTTTGCCGTTCTTCTTCTTGGCAATCATGTTTATGCCGGTGGCGTCGAGCTGTGCCGCGATGGCAACTTTTTGCGATAGAGAAGCCTTCTCGCTGCTCAGTCCCTCTATCTGTTTGGTGGCTGTGGCGTATTCGCCCTTCATTCTTGTGTTCTCAGCTTTCAGACTCTCGTTCAGTCTGTTAAGCGAGTCAATCTGCAACACGTAGCTGCGCAGTACGGAACGCACTGTGGCCAACTCCTTCTTCAGTCGGGCTATTTCGCGCGCATCGGTGCTCTTAACGTTCTTCAACTCCTCAAGCAACTTCTGTGTCTTCAACTGTTCCTGTGTCAGTTGCGCCACAATAGAGTCGTTGTTTATCTGCGTTTTCATCTCGCTATACTGCTGGGCAAACTGTTCGTACTCGTTTTCCATTTCCTTTTTGTCGAGTGCGGCCAGTTCCTTCATGTCCTCATTGGCCTGTTTTTGCTTGTTGAGGTTTACTGCGAGCCACGCAATTCCTCCTGCCAAAAGCACTATTACTATGGCGAGCGGTATGATAATCTTCTTGTTCATCTATCTGATATATAGGTTTTTGATGCTTGCAAATTTAGGTCAATTAAACGAAACGGCAAAGTAA
>CAVKVO010000241.1:0-3652 GCA_963659575.1 Prevotella sp. CAG:1031 | reverse complement strand
TAGGAGGTACGCCGCCCCCGGCGTACCATTCGTGCGAATATTGCATATCATAACATGTATTCTCTTTCGAGCTTTTGGCTCGAATAGTACGGAGAGGGCGACGTACCTCCTAAGCTGCGCCATTTTCATGAGACATAAGGCTCGTTTCTCGCAAAAGTCAACTACCTTTGTACCAGACAAGCTGTTTATACTCATTCAGCAACTAACTAACCGACAACAACACTATAAACGATTATGAAAAAACACAGTTACATCGGCGTAGCTCTGGCACTGGCCTTAGCGGCGCAGTATGCACCCGAAGCCGTGGCGCAGACGCTGCCCGACGGAAAAACTTCGTGGTCGGCTGACAACGGCAACGGCACGTTTACCAATCCTCTGTTCTACGACGAGTTTTCCGACCCCGACATTCTCCGCGTGGGCGACGACTACTATCTGGCGGGAACCACCATGCACACTGTGCCGGGAGTGGTGATTCTGCACTCCAAAGACCTCGTGAACTGGGAGAATATCAGCTACTGCATGCCGCGGTTTGACTTCGGCGACGACCGCTTCTCGCTGAAAAACAAGCAGGAGATTTACGGTCAGGGTGTGTGGGCACCGTGCATACGCTACAGCAACGGCAAGTTCTATGTGTTCACCAACGTCAACGGCAAGGGGCTCCAGTGCTTCATGGCCGACAAACCCGAAGGACCGTGGACTCACTCCAACATGAAGGGTCGCATATACGACCTGTCGGTGCTCTTCGACGACGATGGTAAGATCTACGCCATACACGGTTACGGCGACGTGAAGTGTACAGAGCTGAAGCCCGACATGAGTGCTCCCATCGACGAAACCACACGCACCATCATTCCGGAAGGCAACAGTGTGGGCGAAGGTCACCACATATACAAAATCAACGGGATGTACTATCTCATCTCAACCGACTATATGCCCAACGGACGCACGCTCTGTTCGCGGTCGAAAAGCATTTGGGGCCCATATGAAACACGTGTGATTGAGGCCGACGAGACCTACGGATATCACAACGGATTTTGGACCAAGAACACCAAACAGCGCATACCGGACGAGAACACTGCCGTGGGCGTGGCCGATCCGGACGTGAATGCCACGGGCTGTGCCAACGCTCACCAGGGCGGCATCGTGCAGACTCCCGACGGCAAGTGGTGGGCACTGCTCATGCAGGACTTCCACAGCATTGGCCGCACGGTGTGTCTCATGCCAATGACGTGGAAAGACGGATGGCCAATGGTGGGTCTTGAGGGTAATCTGGGGCGTGCTCCGCGCACTTGGTTCAAGCCGCAAACCACTCAAACTTCGGCTGCTCCGCATGCGCCATACGTGCGTTCAGACAACTTCGACGGTGGCAAGATGAACCGCATCTGGCAGTGGAACCACAACCCGGAGGAGAGCAAATGGAGCTTGACGGAGAAGAAAGGTGTGCTCAGATTGCACACTATGCCGGCAAAGGAGATGATGTGGGCGCGCAATACGCTCACGCAAAGGGTTGTCGGACCAAGCTCTGTGGTTACCGTGGAACTGGGTTTGAAGGGATTGAAGGACGGCGACATGGCCGGATTGGGCAACGTCAACAAGCCGTGCAGTTGGCTTGGCGTGGCTAAGGACGGCAAGGAGCTGAGCCTAAAGTGGTATGACCAGAACACCAACCAGCGTCAGCAGACTGCCATTGCGCCAAAGGGCAACCGCATCTGGCTGCGTATGGACGGCAAATACGACGACAACGTGGTGCAATACAGTTATTCCACAGACGGAAAGAACTTCACTGAGTTCGGTCAACAGGTGAAACTGGGCTATCAGCTCGTCACCTTCCAGGGTTCAAGGGCATCGCTCTTCGCCTACAACACCAAGGACACTGAGGGCGGATATGCCGACTTCGACAACTTCACCGTGGTGGAAACCGAGGCTGACCGCAGCCAAAACCTGCCCTTAGGCAAGACGTTCGCTATAAAGAACCTTGGGCGCGGCGACTACATGGAGGCTCTTCCGCACGGACTGATGCACGGCACAAAGAACCGCAACGCCGCTACGGCACGCTTCAAGTTCATTGACCGTGGTCAGGGCAAGGTGCTGCTTCAGTGTACCGACGGCCGATATGTGTTCATCGCCGGCGAGGGTCTTCCTGGCGATGTGCGCTTCACAACCGACGAAACCAAGGCAACGGAGTTCCTCTTCCAGGACTATCTCAACCACCAGTTCATGCTCCTTTCACTCAGCAACAACCGCTATGTGGGCATGAGTCCCACCACTGGCAGCAGCTACAGTTGCGACTACCGTGGCGCAGACCCTGCACGCACCAACGGCGCAGTGTTTGAATGGGAAGAGTAAACTGTTCGGATAGGAAGAGAATATTGTTCGAATAGAAAGAATAGTTTGTTCGAACAGCAGGGGTAATTCGTTCTAACGACACAACGAACTCTACAATACAATAACAGCGAAAAGGCATAAGTCCACATCAATCCGTGTGGCTTATGCCTTTTCGCTGTTGTATATACATCGCCAGAATGTAGCGTCTGCGCATCTATAATATAGTATATACCTTATTATATAGCAGCCCTTGCACTACTGCAACGCCGCATATACCTTATTATATAGCACGGTTCTACTTCCTTTTGCTACTCTGTCTTATGCGCTGAACCGTTGGGATAATCTTGTGAACAGGTTGGGTGTTGCCACGGATATGGTCGAACAGTATCTGGCAAGCGCACTCTCCCATGAGCCTACTCTGGTCTTCTATGGTGGAAAGTGTAGGCGTTACGTCCTCCACATAGTCCACATCGCTGAAACCAATGAGCGCAATGTCGTCGGGAATGGACAGTCCCTGCATCTTAACCGCCTTCATGGCGGCGAAAAGCAGTGTGTCGTTGAGCGCAATTATGCCGTCCGGGCGTTCCTTCAGGTCGAGTAAGGCGTTGGTAGCGTCTATTGCAGACGACGTATCCATATCACTGTACGCCACATATTCGGGTCTTACAAGCAGCCGGTTGTCGTGCAGCGCGTCTATGTAGCCGTGTTTGCGGTCGGCAACCATCTTCATGTGACCCGGCCCGCACAGGATTGCGATGCGCCGGCAGCCCTGTTCTATCAGGTGGCGCGTGGCTTTGTGGGCGGCTTCCACGCTGTCAGCCGTCACAGACGAGTAGTTCTTGGCGGAAAGGTCGCGAGCCACGAGCACCACAGGGATGTTGTCGTCAGCCAAAGCGGCAAAGTGGCTTATGTCTTCGGTCTCTTGAGTGACGCTAACGATGATGCCTGCCACATGCAAGTTGCGCAGACTCTCCACGTTGCACTTCTCTTCCTCGTAGCTTTCGTGCGAGTTCATGCTGATAACGGCATAGCCTTCCGCACCTGCGGCGTGCTCTATGCCGTCAAGGATGGACGAGTAGAACAGCGTAACCCCGTGCGGAACGATCACTCCGATGAGCGGTAACGACCCGCTACGCAGGCTGTCGGCGATGAAATTCTTTGAGTAGTTCATCTCACGCGCCGCCTCAGCCACCGCCAAACGCGTCTTTTCGCTTATGGAAGGGTTGCCCTGCAAGGCGCGACTCACCGTTGCGATGCTCACACCAAGCCGTGCTGCAATGTCTTTCAGCGACGCATTCCTACCCATAGTCTCACACCTTTTATATAA
>CAVKVO010000240.1:0-3656 GCA_963659575.1 Prevotella sp. CAG:1031 | reverse complement strand
ATACAGGAACTGGCCGGCGACGCCACCATGCTCTACTACTTCCTCGACGAGGCTCAAGAAGGCGGCAAAGCTTTCCTGGAAAAGCGCAAACCGGACTTCCAAAAGTATCCCAAACTGCCATAAGGCGCACATTTCTACCATCTTTATATATATCCAAAACAACCTAACAGCAACAGCTTTCAACCATGGACAGGTACAACATCTCCATCACTAAGCGCACACTGCACTTCAAACAGCCTGCCCGCACATCGCGTGGCGTTTATACCACACGGCAGATATGGCTGGTGGAAATCACATCGCCCGACGTTCCGGGCGCAAAAGGCATTGGCGAGTGCGCACCACTGCCCGACCTCAGTTGCGACGACATACCCCACTACGAAGACATACTGTACGGCTCCTGCCGACGGTTTGCACAGGACGGAATCATTGACCGCAAGGCCATGCTTCCTTACCCGTCCATGCTGTTTGGTATGGAAACCGCGCTGCTCCAGTTCAACAACGAGAAACGAATGTTGGAAGAGGGGCTCAATCCCGACACTAACCCCGTGCCGATGATATTCGACACGCCGTTCAGCCAGGGCAAGGAGGGCATACTGACCAACGGACTGGTGTGGATGGGCAACAAAAAGGAGATGGACAACAGCACGGAAACCAAACTGCTGGAGGGATTCCGCTGCATAAAGCTGAAGATAGGCGCGATAGACTTTGTCGACGAAGTGGCGCTGATAAAGAAGATACGCCACCTCTTCTCCCCAGGACTCGTGGAACTGCGCGTCGACGCCAACGGTGCTTTCCCGAGTGACAAGGCTTCATATGTGTTGGAGCTGCTCTCGCTGTTCAGCATCCACTCCATAGAGCAACCCATAAAGCAAGGCCAGTGGGAGGAGATGGCGCGGTTGTGCCGCAACTCCAAACTGCCCATCGCTCTCGATGAGGAACTCATAGGCATCAACGAGCGCAGCAAGAAGAAGCAGCTGCTCGACACCATCAAGCCAGCCTACCTCGTGCTGAAGCCGTCGCTGCACGGCGGAGTGTGCGGCGTGACCGAATGGGTGAAACTGGCTGAGGAGAGAGGCATCGGCACTTGGATTACGAGTGCGCTCGAAAGCAACGTCGGACTGAACGCAATAGCTCAGTTGGCCGCACACTTGTATGGTCCCGACATAAAAATGCCGCAAGGTCTCGGCACAGGCCAACTGTTTACCGACAACATCCCGATGGCGTTGGAAATAAGAAACGCCAAACTTTGGGCGGGTAAACAAAGCTAATCCGCAGAGACAACACACGCTCAATGACTATAGAACAATTCACGGCTGAATGGCACAATCCGTCGCCACTGATGCTCGTACACACAAGCGGCTCCACGGGAAAGCCGAAGCCGCTATGGGTGGAGAAGCGGCGCATGGAGGCTTCGGCACGCACCACCTGCAACTTTCTCAATCTCCAGCCGGGCGACACGGCGCTGCTCTGCATGTCGCTCGACTATATCGCCGGCAAGATGATGGCCGTAAGGGCTGAGGTATGCAGTTTGCGGCTGGTAAGCGTTGAGCCGTCATCGCACCCTCTGGCCACGATTGACCATGCCCCGACGTTCGCCGCAATGGTGCCGATGCAGGTGTATGAGAGTATTAAGGTGGAGCGCGAGCGCGAACTATTGCGCCAGATACGCCACCTGATCATCGGCGGCGGTGCAATAGACGAGGCGTTGGCCGAAGAACTGCGCACGTTTCCCAATGCGGTGTGGAGCACCTACGGCATGACCGAAACCCTTTCGCACATAGCCATGAGACGGCTTAACGGCGAGGAGGCGAGCGAATGGTATGAGCCGATGGACGGCGTGGAGGTGCAAACCGACAGTGAGGGATGTCTGGTTATCAATGCGCCGAGCGTGTGCAGCGAGATTTTGCACACCAACGACCGCGCCGTGATGGCTGAAGACGGCCGCCACTTCCGAATAATAGGCCGCAAGGACAACGTGATATGCAGCGGCGGCATAAAGATTCAGATCGAAGAGGTGGAGCAAAGACTGAAGCCGCACATCGCCACTGCGTTTGCCATAACCAAAGTGCACGACGCGAAACTGGGCGAAGCCGTGGTGCTGATAGCCGAGAACATGGCTGGCATGGACGTCATCCGCGCCGCTTGTCGCCAGCAACTGCCGCGCTACTGGCAACCGCGCCACTATCTTTCCACCGAAAAACTGCCGCTAACCGCCACCGGAAAACCGGCCAGACAACAAATAGAACGCTTGGCGCAAGTCCTGTTGGACCGCGCTAAGCGATAACATTCCAAACCTCATTATGCCAATAATAGAAATAGACTCGCTGACGCACCGTGGCGTAGAGGTGTTCAGCTCGTTGACCGAAGCACAACTGCGCAACCGCATTGACCCCGAAAAAGGTATCTTCATAGCCGAAAGTCCCAAGGTTATACGTGTGGCGATGGCCTCCGGGTGCGAACCTCTGGCACTGTTGTGCGAGCGGAAGCACATCACCGGCGACGCAGCCGACATCATTGCGCAGTGCGGCGACATACCCGTATACACCGGAAGCAGGGATTTGTTAGCCAGTCTGACCGGCTATACCCTGACGCGAGGCGTGCTGTGCGCCATGCGCCGACCTAAGATGCCCACTGTGAGCGAGATTTGCAGCGGAGCAAAGCGTGTGGTGGTGATAGACAATGTGGTGGACACGACCAATATCGGCGCGATATTCCGCTCGGCAGCCGCTTTGGGCATCGACGCAGTGCTGCTCACCACCACCTCGTGCGACCCTCTGAACCGCAGAGCTGTGAGAGTGTCGATGGGCTCGGTATTTCTCGTGCCGTGGACTTGGATAGAAAATCCCGTGGAGACGCTGAAGGAACTGGGTTTCAAGACGGCGGCGATGGCTCTGAGCGACAATTCCGTGTCGCTGGACGACCCGAAGCTCAACACCGAGCAGCGGTTGGCCATCATCATGGGCAACGAAGGCGACGGTCTGCCAGCGGAGACAATAGAAAAATCAGACTATGTGGTGCGCATACCGATGGCCCACGGAGTGGATTCGCTCAATGTTGCGGCAGCCTCAGCCGTGGCCTTTTGGCAGTTGAGAAGCAAATTAGTAATGTGAAAAGAATAAGTTGTGCAAGTTTGCCATGTATTTGCAATAAACTTTGTTAAAAGACAATGACTTGGGATGCTTACTTGTGGTTGAGCCATATGAAAATATTATTTTTGCATGAAATTTGTCGTCAAATTCATAAAAATAAAGAGTATGGCAACAAAAATACAGCAAATACTGGAAGCGGAGCCCCACACCTCCATACTATTTGGCGATTGGCTTTCAAAGCAGGGGCTTGAGTCTAAAGAGCAGTGTGCATACATGAAGCGAGGTTGGCTTGACAGATTGTCAAAGGGCGTATATGTGCTTCAAGGCAAAACACCGACATTGCTACACACCATCGCTGCATATAATGAACAGCTCAATAAGCATTGTATTGTCGGGGCGTATACGGCTCTTGAACTTCGTGGATACTCGCATTACCTTTCCATTGGCAAGCCAACAGCCTATCTGTTTACAGACAGATTCAACAAGATACCAACATGGTTGATTACCAGAGAGTGGGATATGACTGTCAAGTATATGACCACTTCTTTTTTGGGCGACGACCTGAAG
>CAVKVO010000239.1:0-3690 GCA_963659575.1 Prevotella sp. CAG:1031 | reverse complement strand
GGCATCTACACCGACGGCCCAGGCAGTTGCCCCACCAACCTCTCCTTCACCTACGGCCAAGGAGCCAACGGCATAAGGCTCCGCTTCATCTCCATGAAGATGCAAAGCAAATACTACTGGGTGAAGCTCGACCAAAGCCCACGCATACTGACATAACCGCGCATAGGAGGTACGTCGCCCCCGACGTACCATCCCAGCACAGTGTAGCAGGCGAAGCATCCTCGCTTTGCCCCCAGCACAAAAAAGCACATCATTTCTAATTCAACGAAGAACCATGAACAAGAAGGAACAACTGATATATTCTATCATTGACAACGTAATCAAATGTTGTTGTGTGACAATGAGCGACGGTACGCAATCAATCAAGCGTGACGACGTGTTGGGCAAATCGAGAGCGGAGAACATCACCATGACGCGTTGTCTCGTGGTGGAACAGATGGTTCACGCCGGTTTTAGCATAGCTACAATAGGATTGATACTCAACCGCACCGTGCAAGCCACACGTCATTTGTTGAAGATGAGCCACCAGTATTATGAAACGTCGCGTGCCTTTCGTCTCGCTACGTCAGAAGCGACATTGCTAAACAAGGATGTAGAGCCGATATTTGTTTAAGCGGAAAACAAAAGGAAAAGAAAACCGTCTCTGTTTGCGACCTATCGCCTACGTCTAAAAGCTGGCAATTGGATTAAAACCCGATTGTTATCTTTTTGCGTTTACAGAAATCGGTGCGTACATTTGCAGTACAATCTAATAGTGGATTGCAACTACTCATTTTAATACTTACGACTATGGAGACAACAGACAAAATCACGGAGAAAGTTTATTGTTACGACCATCCGAGTGCTTACTCGGGCGCGAACAACGCCGCGCTCGCTATGGCGGCGATGGCCAACCGCGGCAACGCGTGCTCGCCCGTGGAGATGATGGCCGCGATGAACGGCGGCGGCATGAACCAGTGGATGAACAATCCTTTTATCTACCTTGTTTTCCTTATGATGTTCGGTAACAATGGTTGGTTCGGCAATCGGGGCAATCAGGTGCAAGATGCGGAGGTCCAGGCGAAGCTCAACCAGCTCTCAACGCAGATGCAAGACGGCAACAACACGTCATTGCTTATGGATGCAATCAAGGGCAATGCCACGGCGGTAGGTCAGTTGGCGAGCAATCTGAACTGCGACTTCAACCAGTTGCAGGGCGCAGTATGCAACGTACAGGCGGCTATCCAGCAAGTGAGCGGTGCGGTTGGCTATTCGGCAGAGAAGGTAATCAATGCCGCCAACCTTGGCGACTTGAACATCGTGCAACAGCTGAAAGATTGTTGTTGCACCACGCAGCAGAACATCGTGAAGATGGGCTACGAGAGCCAGCTCGGGCAGAAGGACATCATCAACACCATCCAGACGCAGACCCTCGCCATGCAGCAGGGACACAACAACATCACCACGGAGATACTGCGCAACCTCGCCACCATTACGGCGCAGAACCAACAGGATAAGTGCGACATCCTGCGCAGTGGCGAGCTGAGCACACAACGCATCGTCGATGTGCTCAACCAACACTGGCAGTCCGACTTGCAGCAACGCTACAATGACGCTCGTCTCGAACTCTCGCAGCAGCGTCAGAACGCAGAGCTTATAGCGGCGTTGAAGACCACCACAACCACCGCTACCACTTAGTGTAAACACACGGTAAGGATTGGTTGTGTTAATTCTCACCATTGATATAATCAATCCTTACTATTATTTTATCTATTCTGACAATTCTCACAATCAATTCTTAGTATTTATGACATTCAAAGACCTTAAACCTGGTAACATCGTCTATCTATTGCACCGCACACCCGATGGAGGTGTGAATGTCACGACCGGGAAAGTAACAGCGGTCAGTGCTTCACGCTTTCCCCAAACCAAGGACACGCTTCACGCAATGCAGATGGTGGTTGACGTAACCATAAGTGCCAACGGTAATGTGCGCACCTACACCACGCCTGACAATCTCGCCACCGCCTATGCCGGCGACGGCACAGTGATAGCCACTAATCGTGACGGTATAATCAGCGAAGCGGAAACTATAAAGGCGCAGAGTGAAGAAGAACTGGCCAAGGCCGACGCACGCCGACGCACCGTGGAACAGTGCGATGCTATTCTTTCAGAATGGAATCCGCAGATTCGTGAGAAGCGCGCAGCCGAGGAACGTTTCTCCAAACTCGAAATTGCCATGTCGGACCTAAAAGGCATGATGGCTTCACTCGTAAAAGAACTCAAAGGCTAAAAATGAAACGCCCACCTTCACAGGTGAGCGTTTACAAGAAACATTTTTATACTTACGAGGTTATGACACCATCGCAATAATCCAGCCGCAAAGGTACACAAATTCTCGTAAAATACAAAGTTCTTATCACAGTTGAAGTCTGTGCGTTTTATCATCGGCTCTTGTAAAACACCTTTTCGTCGTAGAGCACTGTTGACGTGTGCGCATTGTCAAGCCAAGTGATTGTTCTTCGGCGCGCGGTGCCGTGGTAATAGTCGCAAAATTCAAACACATTATCGGCTTCGTCGTTAGGATGACCGATGTACCCCTGCTCCTTTATCACCTGCTGACTGTCTTTGCGGATGCCATATATAGCATAAGGAAGCATACTGCCTCTCTCCTTTACGCCCTTGATTTCGGCACGATACTGCACAATGTCCTGCGGCTGTGTACCATCCCATGTGTCCGTCGCCCACTCGCCCACAAGCTCCTGCTTCACTGTCTTCCAACCATCATCGTCATCTTTGTTGCATGATATAAAGCCTACACACACGGCTATTAGACACACCATCCCCAATAACCAATTTTTGCAATCAATTCTTCTCATAGTCTATAAATCCTTTATGTGGTTAATAATATTCTTCAGTCATCGAATGACATGAACATAACGAATGTTTTTCTTTCAACCGTAGAACTTGCAAAAGGGCAGAAAAAATCTGCGTTATTTATACTATTCGATGGCATGAAAATTCCAGCGTATTTTGCGCTTTTTGTGGTTGAAATCTTATCCGTGGTTCGGGACATTCACCACAAAGAACTTCGTTCCGCAGTGAGGGCAGTACATCATCTCGCGAGCATCCTGTGCCTCCGCCGTCTGTTTCACCTCCTGCGCCTTCGTCGTCACATCCGTTGTCGGTTGAGCAAAAAGGCCGTCAGTCGGTGCGTCAGCAATATTGCCGTTGCCGCCCGTGTCGTTCCCTGTCTCTTTCGGATAGAAAAACTCACGAGGGTCAACGTTTAGCCCACGCGCCACTGCCATCACACTCTCTATCTTCGGGTTACCCGAAAGACACTTTCTTATGTTTTGCGGAGCCATTCCCGCCGCCTCTGCCGCCGCCAGCATCGTAATGCGGTGCTCTGACAGATAGCGTATCACATCAAATTGTACATCCATAGTCATATAAAAATATGTGCAAAGATAATACTTTTATCTGATAAAACACGTTTTAAGAAAGAAAGACAATACTTTTTTATAATTTTCCTTGGTTTTTCTTGGTAGAAAGTATTGTTTTATGTAATTTTGCAGAGTGAAAGGGCAATGTTTGTATTGTTTATTGTCCCTTTTCTCTCGTTTTATTGATAGAAAAAACCTAAGATTTCCTTTCTATAATATATCTTTTGCTCCTATTTACTATTAGTATTCAGTTGCTTATAAAAAC
>CAVKVO010000238.1:0-3694 GCA_963659575.1 Prevotella sp. CAG:1031 | reverse complement strand
CCGTTGCAACGTATTATATATCAGACAGTTGCAAAGGTGACTTTCGGAAGAATCTTTACAGATGGTATTGTGAATAAAATGGACAAAATTTGAGTGAAGAGTGAAGAATCTTTTTGAGTGAAGAGTGAAGAACGAAGAGTGAAGAATCAAATAGCATGAAGAGTGAAGAATCGCTTGCGCGCAGTGGGCGAAGCGTCCTCGCTTTGCCCTTAGCGCAGTTGGACGCCTGTAGTAGTCGCTGCTATAGGAGGGTCGCCGCCCTCGGCGATCCCATCGCTCGAAGAGCGAAAGAGTAGCATTTTTGCACGAATGATACGGCGGGGGCGCCGTACCTCCTAAAGCTGCATAGTTGGATGCCTGTAGTAGGCGCAGTGCCCTTTTAGCCAAGGGGTCGGCGAGGACGCCAACCCTCCTGAGTCACCCACAGCCGCATCCCTAAAGCGTAGTGACTTTTTCAAAAACATTCGTTGGAAAGTTTGGCAGCATGGGCAAGAAAACGTAACTTTACACCCGATAAGTTCGGAAAAGTGTTGATTTTGGCACAAAACCGAAGTTAATAGTGTGTTTTCATGAAAATAGAAAGAGACATCATAGGTCAGTTCAAAGAGTGGAAAGCGGCAGAGAAACATAAGCCCATACTCTTGAAGGGAGCCAGGCAAATCGGCAAAACCTGGGCTATGGAACAGTTCGGAAAGGAGTGTTTCGAATATACCGCAAAGTTCGATTTCGACAGGCAACAAGAGTTGAAGTCGGCTTTTACCGTGTCTAAAGAACCTGCGCGGATTATCAAGGAACTGTCCCTGTACAGCGAAGTGCCCCTCATTCCGGGCAAGACATTGCTGATTTTTGACGAGATACAAGAGTGCGAGGAAGCCCTCAACGCCCTGAAGTATTTCTGCGAGGACGCTCCCGAGTGGCACATTATCGCGGCCGGTTCGCTATTGGGCGTGGCCGTTAAGCGGCGCAGGATGACGGTGCCTGTGGGCAAGGTGCAGATGGTGCGGATGTATCCCGTCACATTCAGGGAGTTTCTGCGCTCATGTGACCCTACCACTTTTGATTATGTGGAGGCGATTGACCGTCCGCAGAACCTGCCGTTGATTATCCTCGACAAACTGAAGTCTGAATATAAGAGGTATATGGTGTGCGGCGGAATGCCCGAAGCCGCTGTGGCCATGCTGGAGAACCAAGGTATGCAGCAGGTGGACGCCATTCTGCAGGGAATCCTTGACTTGTACGAACTGGACTTCGCCAAATATGCCGAACCTCGCGAAATACCTCGCATCCACGCTATTTGGCACTCCCTGCCCTCACAGTTGGGCAAGGAAAACCGGAAGTTCATCTATAAAGTGGTGAAGAAAGGGGCGAGAAGCCGTGACTATGAGGATGCCTTGCTATGGTTGGAGGATGCCGGAATGGTATACCGCATCAACTCCATTTCAAAGCCGGGGATGCCTCTAGCGGCATACGAAGAGCCGGACGCATTTAAGCTCTATGCCGGTGACTGCGGTTTGCTGCGCAAGTTGGCTAATCTTTCAGGTGCGGTGGTCACTGACCCTACGGCCAACTATACGGAGTTTAAGGGGGCTATGGCGGAAAACGCTGTGCTGCAAAGTCTGCTGCCCCACTACGATGGCGGTCTGCCCTACTACTGGTCGTCGGAGGCCAAAGCCGAAATAGAGTTTGTGGTGCAATGGGAAACGGAGGTGATTCCGATAGAGGTGAAGGCCGAGAATTGCGTCAGTGGCAGAAGCATTGTGGTATACAACGACCGTTTTCATCCCAACCACCGCATCCGTTTCTCTTTCCTCAACCTGCAATACAATTGCGGCATGCTCGCCTGTCCGTCCCCGTTGGCGGAATGGATTTGGAAATGGTTGCCCGATTTGGAGGGTTTTACCCACCTTAAATAATATTAAATGTGTCGTGTTTGCAACATATATAATTATTGTATATAAATTATTGGCAGTATCTTTGCACGAGTAATATAGGACATTATTAACTATTTAATATAATAAAAAAGCTATGATTATTGAAAATGTTCATGCAAGAGAAATCCTGGATTCCAGAGGCAATCCTACAGTAGAGGTTGAAATCACAACAGAGTCTGGCTTCGTAGGCCGCGCTTCTGTTCCCTCAGGAGCATCCACTGGCGAGAACGAGGCTCTTGAGCTTCGCGACGGTGACAAGAGCCGCTACTGCGGAAAAGGCGTGCTCAAGGCAGTTGAGAACGTGAATAACGTTATCGCTCCCGCCATCATAGGAATGTCTGTGCTCGAACAGCGCGCAATAGACTACAAGATGCTCGAACTCGACGGCACAAAGACAAAGTCGAAGCTCGGCGCAAACGCTATCCTCGGTGTTTCTTTGGCAGCAGCTCACGCAGCAGCCAACTATCTGCAGATTCCTCTGTACAGATACATCGGTGGCGCTAACACATACGTACTGCCCGTGCCTATGATGAACATCATCAACGGTGGTGCTCACTCTGACGCTCCTATCGCATTCCAGGAGTTCATGATTCGTCCGGTTGGTGCTGCCAACGAGCGCGAGGCTATCCGCATGGGTGCTGAGGTGTTCCACGCACTGGCTAAGTTGCTGAAGGGCCGCGGACTCTCTACCGCTGTGGGTGACGAAGGTGGTTTCGCTCCTGCACTCAACGGCATCGAGGACGCTCTGGAGAGCATCTGCCAGGCCATCAAGGACGCTGGCTACGAGCCGGGCAAGGACGTGAAGATTGCTATGGACTGCGCTGCCAGCGAGTTCGCTGTATGCGAGAACGGCGAGTGGTACTACGACTATCGTCAGCTCAAGGACGGCAAGAAGAAGGATCCTAACGGAAAGAAGCTCACCGCAGAGGAGCAGATCAAGTATCTCGAAGAACTCATCACCAAATATCCTATCGACTCTATCGAGGACGGTCTCGACGAGAACGACTGGGACAACTGGGTGAAGCTGACCGCTGCCATCGGCGACCGCTGCCAGCTCGTGGGCGACGACCTGTTCGTTACCAACGTTGACTTCCTCGCTAAGGGTATCAAGATGGGTGCTGCCAACTCTATCCTTATCAAGGTTAACCAGATTGGTTCACTCACCGAGACTCTCGACGCTATCGAGATGGCTCACCGTCACGGCTACACAACCGTTACCTCTCACCGTTCGGGTGAAACAGAGGACACAACAATCGCTGACATCGCCGTGGCTACAAACTCTGGCCAGATTAAGACTGGTTCTATGAGCCGCACCGACCGTATGGCTAAGTACAACCAGCTTCTCCGCATCGAGGAGCAGCTTGGCGACCGCGCCGCTTACGGTTACAAGAAGCTGAAGTAATAGCTGAAATCTGCTTTTACAGATACTTTTCCATTATGGGGGAAGCTGCCTTCGGGTCGCTTCCCCCTTTTTTTTAGGTTTTGATTGCGAATTTTGCACGAATGATACGGCGAGGGCGCCGTACCTCCTACGACTTCGCTAAGGGCAAAGCGAGGACGCTTCGCCTACTAAGTTTGCCTTTAGCGCTTCCTTCGGTCACCGCACATGAATTCTTCACTCTTCACTCTTCGTTCTTCCCTCAAAAAACATTTCCGTTTGTTTGGCTATAACGGTGGAAACCATTACCTTTGCACCTCGTAAAGATGCATTGGACCATGGTGTAATGGTAACACTACAGGTTTTGGTTCTGTCATTATGGGTT
>CAVKVO010000237.1:0-3720 GCA_963659575.1 Prevotella sp. CAG:1031 | reverse complement strand
ACAAAGGCACGCCGACTGGTGAGGGAGCACGGAGTGAAGATGATAATGATTGACTACCTGCAGCTTATGAACGCCAACGGTATGCGGTTCAACAGTAGACAGGAGGAGGTGGCAAAAATCTCTACGTCACTCAAGGGACTGGCAAAGGAGTTGGACATACCCATATTGGCGTTGAGCCAGTTGAACCGTGGTGTTGAAGGACGTGAAGGCATTGAAGGCAAAATTCCGCAGTTGAGCGACCTTCGTGAGTCGGGAGCCATCGAGCAGGACGCCGACATGGTGCTGTTTGTTCACCGTCCTGAATACTACCATATATATGACGACGGCAATGGCCACGACCTGCACGGTAAGGCTCAAATCATTATTGCCAAGCACCGTAAGGGAGCTACGGGCACCGTCACGCTGACCTTCCGCGGCGAGTTCACACGCTTTGAGAATGTGGAGGACAAGTCTTTGGGCGGCACCTCAGCTTCTGCCGAAGGCGAAATCGTGGGTTCAAGGGTTAACGGCGGCGAATACGGCGGCGGAAACATTCCCGACGATGACTATTCCTATGGCGGCACCTTCGACGCATCGCCACCAAGTGGCAACGATGATAGACCACCGTTCTGATTGCTTTGGGGATGTATAATATATGAAAGTCACAATAAAGTTCACCTTGGCGCAACGCATCCGCACCGTTATCGCGGCAGTGGTTGCGGTTGTGCTCTGTCATGCCGTTGCCTTGGCAGGTACAACCGCAGCTAGTGAGTCCGCTGACGCGAAGCCAAAGGTCGCCAAAAGCTATATCTACAGATACTTTCTCAAGGACAAGCAGGGCTGCACATACAGCCTTGCCAAGCCTTTGGCGTTTCTTTCCGCCAAGTCGCTGGAGCGGCGCAAGAGACAGGGACTGGAGATTGACTCTACAGACTTGCCGGTAAGTTCTGCCTATACCCGACAGTTCAATGTGGGCGGAGCAAAACTGGTTGGCACAAGCCGATGGAACAACACCGTAATAGTGAGTGTGAGCGACACCGACGTGGCCAATGTGCTCTCCCATCTGAGTTGCGTGAAGGCGTACAAGATGGTGTGGCAGTCGCCTGACTCTATACTTCCGCAGTCGAAACGTTTGAAATGCCACACCTCTTATTATAGTTGGGACTCCATACCAACATCCTTGCACGCCGCAACGAAAGAACAGATAGCAACCATCAACGGTCTCGGACTCCACCACAAGGGTTTTATGGGTAAGGGCATGACCATCGCCGTGCTCGACGGTGGTTTTATGAACGCCGACATACTACCTGCCTTTGCCCATGCGAGTATACTCGGTATGCACGATTTCGTTAATCATTCGTCGCAGGACGGCATCTGTCAGGAGACTGACCACGGCACCAAGGTGCTCTCGGCCATGGCAGCCAACGCTCCCAACGTGTATGTGGGTTGCGCCCCCGACGCTTCCTACTGGCTTCTGCGGTGCGAAGATCGGCAGACGGAGCAGCCCGTGGAGGAAGACTACTGGGCAATGGCAGCCGAATTTGCCGACTCTGTAGGAGCGGACATGATAAACAGCAGTCTCGGTTATTATCATTTTGACAACAAGGCCGACGACTATCACTACCGCGATATGGACGGACGCACGGCATTCATATCGCGCACGGCATCCATGCTGGCCGGCAAGGGCATCATTCTCGTAAACAGTGCGGGCAACAGTGGCATGGGACCGTGGAAGAAGATAACGTTTCCGGCCGACGCAGAGGACATTATCACCGTGGGAGCATTGACCCCTACCATGGCCAACGCACCGTTCAGTGGGGTAGGGCCAACGCAAGACGGAAGGGTGAAACCCGACGTGATGGCCCCGGGAAGTCCCGCGAGTCTTATCTCCGGGCGCGGCACTGTGGTGCAGGACATGGGTACCTCGTTTGCCACACCGCTCGTGTGCGGACTGACTGCTTGTCTCTGGCAGGCTTTCCCTATGCTTACAGCCAGGGAGATAATACAGATAGTAAGGCAGAGTGCCGACAACAGTGACCAGCCGAACAACGTGTTTGGCTTCGGGGTGGCTGACTTCGGCAAGGCTTTCGATATGGGGCAGACGTTGCAGAGAGAGAAAACTAACAGCGACAAGACATGGACAACGACCGGAGACTGACGCTCTTTGAGCTGAACAACCTCGTCAGGAGGAGTCTGGAAACGCTCATGCCTGACGACTACTGGGTGGAAGCCGAGCTGTCGGAGGTGCGCACTTCACCGCAGGGACACTGCTATATGGAGCTGGTGCAGAAGGATGAGGGAGGCAACACACCAGTGGCACGCGCCCAGGCAAAGTGCTGGCGACAAACATGGTATGTGGTGGATCGCAGGTTCCGGCAAGCCACAGGTCAGGCTCTGCGTGTCGGCATGAAGGTATTACTCAAAGTAAGAGCCAATTTCCACGAGGCGTTCGGCTTTTCATGGATTGTGGACGACATTGACCCATACTTCACTCTCGGCGACATGATGCGCCGCCGACAGGAGATACTCGCAAGGCTGAAAGCTGAGGGCGTGATAGACCTCAATAAGGAACTTCCCCTGCCGTTGTTCGCACAGGACATAGCCGTGATATCAAGTGCTACGGCTGCTGGCTACGGTGACTTTTGCCGTCAACTGGCTGACAATGAATACGGTTTCATGTTCAATACCAAACTGTTTGCGGCATCCATGCAGGGCGAACAGGTGGAAGCGAGCGTGATAGACGCACTCAACCGCATCTATGCTGAGGCCGACCGCTACGACTGTGTGGTCATCATTCGCGGAGGCGGTGCCACAAGTGACCTTTCGGGTTTCGACACTCTTGCGCTGGCTGAAAACGTTGCCAACTTCCCCTTGCCCGTAATCACCGGCATAGGTCACGACCGCGACGAGTCGGTTGTGGACTTCGTGGCGCACACACGTGTAAAAACTCCAACTGCCGCAGCGGCGTTTCTCATAGCCAATCTCAAGAGTGTGGCCGACCGTTTGACCGATGCCGAGAGACGTATCGGGCGCACGGCAACCGCAAGGAAAGACATTGAGAAGGAACGATTGAACCGATTGCAGGACCGCATACCCACACTCTTTGCCGCCATCAAGGGCAGACAGGAGGCGCGATTGGTATCGCTCGCGGGACGTATGGCCACGGCATCTACAAGACGTATGGAGACAGAGCGGCGCAAAACGGAAACCCTTGCGGCCAGACTTACTCCGCAACCGCAGCGAATACTCACCGCGGAGCGTCACCGTATCGAACTGCTCTCCCAACGAGCCAACGCGCTTGATCCCAAATGGTTGCTCAAACGCGGCTACAGTATCACTACCATGCAAGGGAAGGTGGTGCGCAACGCTAAGTCGCTGAAGCCTGGCGACAAGATAGAAACGAGGTTCGGACAGGGAAAGGTTACTTCAACAGTTGACTAAACATGCAAAGGTTGCATAATATATTAATGTGCATATGGAAAAGAAAATGAAATACGAAGAAGCTGTGCACGAGATAGAGCGCATAGTGAGACAGATGGAGAACGACGAACTTGACCTCGACTCGTTGGCGGGACAACTGAAGCGTGCGCAGGAATTGCTCAAACTGTGTCGCGACAAACTGACAAAGACCGAAAAGGACATCAACGCCGTGCTCAATCCGCAAGACGACAAAGAATAAAGAATCGCTCTTCATACGGTATTTCAAAATCCGAAACTTGGAATTTTATCGATTATATTCGA
>CAVKVO010000236.1:0-3721 GCA_963659575.1 Prevotella sp. CAG:1031 | reverse complement strand
ATGCGGCTCTGCTGTCCTGCTCCGATACCTATGGCCTGTCCGTCCTTGACGTAGCACACCGAGTTACTCTGTGTGTACTTCAGTGTGATGAGGCTTATGATGAGGTCGCGCTTTGCCTCGTCGGTAAACTGCTTGCTCTTTGTGGGTATGTTGGCAAACAGAGCCGGGTCGTTGAGCTTCACGTTGTTGCGTCCCTGTTCAAAGGTGATGCCGAACACCTGCTTGCGCTCAATCTCTTCGGGTACATAGGTTGGGTCAATCTTGATCACGTTGTATGTACCTTTTCGCTTTGCCTTCAGTATCTCCAGTGCTTCGGGAGTATAGTCGGGAGCAATGACACCGTCGCTCACCTCACGCTTGATGAGTGTTGCCGTTGCCTCGTCGCACGTGTCGCTCAGTGCGATGAAGTCGCCGTAGCTGCTCATGCGGTCGGCACCGCGTGCCCTGGCGTAGGCGCAGGCTATCGGACTAAGCTCAATCTTCACGTCGTCCACGAAGTATATCTTCTTAAGTGTGTCACTCAGCGGCAGTCCGATGGCTGCTCCAGCCGGCGACACGTGCTTGAACGATGCTGCGGCGGGCAGTCCAGTGGCCTCTTTCAGCTCTTTCACGAGCTGCCAGGCGTTGAGAGCGTCGAGGAAGTTGATGTAGCCGGGGCGGCCATTGACCACCTCGATTGGCAATTCTCCGTCGGTCATGAATATGCGCGACGGCTTCTGGTTCGGGTTGCAACCGTACTTAAGGGGTAATTCTTTCATTATTAATAGGTGTAAATGTTGTTTCCTCTGCAAATTTACGATGTTTTGGCGAATTGTGCAATAGGTTTTCCGCCTTGGTACAATATTTGCCGCTGTTGCGGAAACAGACATTTTGACAATGGAACACAAACATTGGGAACTGAAACGGCTGATGGAGGCCATCGAGAAGAAGGCAGAACGGACAGCCGCAAAGGCTTCGGCCATCGGAAAACTGGGCAACTACATCCTTGGCAGGGAGAAACCGAGTCGCGCAACGCTCGACCGACTTGCCCTGTTTGCCGGCTTTCAGGACTGGCAGTCATTCCACGAAGCTCTGCAAGGTGAGGCCGATGCGGACGCTAATTATGAGATTGACCAGCACAAAGAGGAGGAAAGCACCAAGAAAGAATAACTTTCGATTTGATACAGAACCCCTCTTTTGATATTTCGATGCGTCTCTTTATGCAATGTTAGTCTGATTTTGCATAAAGAGACGTTTCTATTTCCGATTTTATTCCGTGACCTTACACAACAGCAAGGGGCGGCTTCGCTTGTGCAAAACCGCCCCTGTAGGATGTCTTTGATGTGGCGTAAACGCCTACAATCATTGTGCTTTGACGATAGTCTTCTTCTCCTTGATACGTGCCTTCTTGCCGGTAAGCTTGCGCAGGTAGTACAACTTTGCGCGGCGAACCTTGCCGACCTTGTTCACTTCGATGCTGTCGATGTTGGGCGACTCGATGGGGAAGATACGCTCAACGCCCACTGTGCCCGACATTTTGCGCACGGTAAAGCGGCGCTTCTCGCCGTGTCCGCAAATCTTAATCACCACACCACGGTAGAGCTGGATACGCTCTTTGGTTCCCTCGATAATCTTGTAGGCGATGGTTACGGTGTCACCTGACTTGAACTCCGGGTGCTTCTTGCCTGTTGCGAATGCCTCTTCGGCAACTTTGATTAAATCCATTTGTTTCTTAAATGATATATTTGTTTTGTCCCTATGCGCAACATAAACAGGCAACTCGTTACTTCCTGCCAGCGATTACGCACAAAAGCGGATGCAAAGTTACTACATTTTTCGACAGAAACAGGTATAGTTATGTACTTTTTTGTCGTGTTTGCCCAAGTTTTGTTGCGCTTTCGCCTCACAAAAGGTCGTTTTCGGCACTCTGAGGATGCCCGATTGGCGTTATTCAAAGTAGAATGTGAGCACAATCATCTTGTTTTGTCCGTTCGTCACGGAGTTGGCGTAGGCGCGCTTCGTTGGGTCTTGTATCTCGTCTATGTGGTTCTTGTTGATACTGTTTGTCAAGCTGTAGCAGAACTTCAGTTCGGGTATCAGTTTGAAAAACGGCAGATACAGGTCGCAGCCGAGTCCCACTTCCACCGTTGTGTCGTAGCGTTTCAACTGCACATAGTCCTGGTCTTTGCCCGTAAGGTTTATCATTGGGTTTATTCCCGCTATGACATACGGACGGTAGTTGCCGAAGCGGAGCGAACTGAATTTCAAGTCCACCGGTATAGATATATAGGTGTTCTTCATGTCCTGCGTCACCTCCTTCGGCTTGCCGTTGTCGTCAGTGAGCGAAAGGTTGCGGAACACGAGGTGCTTCGACCCGAAGTGCATGCCTGGAGCGCAGCGCAACGACAGGTGAGTGTTGATGCGCCATTCGGCAAGCACACCTACCGACAGCCCCGGGTTCCAGTTGTCCACGTCGCAGAGTATGGTCTGCGTGGTCTGCGTACCGTCGGTGGCTGTCACGGTTTGCGGTCCGATGTTCTCAAACTCCATGTCCTGCATGTGCACGCCAACATGGATTCCGAAGTGCAACGGGCGCAAATCGATATACGGTTTGTTCTGCACTATGCGCTCCTGTGCCGCTACCGAAGCTACTATGGCGCATACTATGATAATGGAAATCAGTCTCTTCATGTATCTCTTATAACGGTTTTTCGGGCTTAATAGTATGTGTGCCCTTATTTTGAAGACATATAAATTGGAGAAAACATGAAACTTTTGGTCATAAATGTTAGGTACGTACGGGAATAATTCCTACTTTTGCATACTAATTTATTGGTATTAATTTAAAAACAACGATTATTATGGCTTACGTAATTGGTGACGACTGTATCGCTTGCGGTACATGTATCGACGAGTGCCCCGCAGGAGCAATCTCTGAAGGCGACAAGTATTCTATCAACCCCGACGCTTGCACTGAGTGCGGAACATGCGCTGACGTTTGCCCGTCAGAGGCAATCAGCCTTCCTGCATAAGGGTTTAGGTCGCTCTTCATAGCGAAATAACAGTTTAAGTTGAAAAGGGCGCATCCTTGCTTCGGCATGGATGCGCCCATTATTTTTATCTCAATCGAACGTTGTTCGTACTCCAATCGAACGTTGTTTGTATCTCTGCGTACCTTTATCTCCGTGTCAACTTGAACCCTATGTCCGACACGCCCGGCAATATCTCTCGCTTCATGTTGTGACGTATTATCACTTTGATCGTGTCGCCAGTCTCCATTCTTACTGTTTTCAGAGGAAATGAGAACTGACTGTAACCTATTCCGTTGCCGGCAGGTTGGTCGTTCTTTCCCATGAATGTGCAGTTGATGGTCGTGTCGTGTACTTCTCCCGACGGCTGTATGGTCTGATGCACCGCGAGAGTCAGCGATGTGAAGGGATATTTGCCGTTGGTTCTCACACCTATCTCCTCCGCATATTCACCGCTTTGCAATATACTGTCAACGGCAAAGGCAATGGTGTCGTTCTTTTCCCAGCCGTTCAACGGAGTGTGAACGTACTGGTCAAATACGGTTTTGCGGTCGCACGCTACCAAGAACAGTGCGACCGCAATGGTTGAAATCAGTGTCAGCCTCAGCTTATTCATTGCCTTCGTTTGTCTGACCGTCCTTTTTCTGCTGCTTGTTCGGCCGCCTTTGCTGCTTTTGCTGCTGTCTCGGCGCACCGTTTTGGTTCCTTTGCTC
>CAVKVO010000235.1:0-3722 GCA_963659575.1 Prevotella sp. CAG:1031 | reverse complement strand
TGTGCTCTCGTAAAGGCGGAGCAATACATTCCGACAAGCCGAAGGCTCAGAAAACCGACAGGGGTTTTTATTCTGTTTTTGTCAGAACGACAACGTGAAATCTAGATCCGAAAGCTGAATCTGCAAACATACAACTTTTATCTTTTATAATGGATAAAAGCCAGGAAATTCCGCTTTTTATCCATTATAAAAGATAAAAACCGAGTCTTTCACACACGTATACGCCGCCTCATAGAACCGCGAACATGTCTTCAGTGAAGATTACACAGTGATTTCCAGCAATATCCCTTCCGGGCCTTTCACGCAACTCTCGTAGTAGCCGTCGCCGGTGGTTCGCGGACCGCTGAGGGTGGCATAGCCATCGGCGCTGAGCGTAGCGGTCAGAGAGTCAACGGCGGACTTGCTGCCCACAGAAAAGGAGAGGTGGATGAAACCGGTGCGGTATTGGCTTTCATTGTCACCTTCCACTTCCGGTCGGGTCATAAGTTCCAACCGAGCCGGACCGTCGGGGAAGGTAAGGATATAGGTGCGGAGATTGGTACGGGGATTGTGATAAAGGGCGTTGGAAACTCCCTGGAAGTATTTCTCAAAGAAAGCTTTCATGCCTTCCAAATCTCTGCAATACAGTGCAACGTATTCTATTTTCATAATAACTATATTTCTCTTTTTGGTTGTTTCTAATTACAGAAAACACGCAGAAGAGTGTTTTATTGTGTCGAAAAGCAAAATAAACGGCTGAAAAGTTTGCATTTTAGAAGAAAAGGCATACCTTTGCAAACAGAATAACAATAAAACAAGAATATGAAGAGATTGATGAATGCATGGTGGTGGCGTAGCTCGGGATTGAAATAGTCGCGGGATACGAAGCTGTGCATATCAACTTTAAGATATTGAAAAGGCTCGTCGTTACTGCGGCGAGCCTTTTTCCGTTTAAGGACATCGGCGAAATGTTTGCAATCAATGGGCGAACGGCGTTCAAATGACGAACAAACGACGTACGAACAGCAGATGAATGGCGTACCGACAACAAGCAAACGACGTGCTGACAACAAACAAACGACGTACCGACAACGAACAAACAGTTTGCAGAGACGGACTAACAACAACACTAAAAACGTAAGAAACAAAGGAGACAAAACGATATGGGAAAGACATTCCAAGTAGACGAGAAAGGCTTCTACGGAGAGTTTGGCGGAGCCTACATACCTGAGATACTCTACGCCACGGTGGAGAAGCTCAAGGAGCAATACCTGAAGATAATGGAGACAGAGGAGTTTCAGAACGAATACATGTCGCTGCTGCGCGACTATGTGGGTCGCCCCTCGCCTCTATACTACGCCAAGCGCATGAGCGAGAAGTACGGTTGCAAACTGTATCTGAAGCGCGAAGACCTCAACCACACGGGTGCGCACAAGATAAACAACACCATCGGCCAGATTCTGTTGGCCAAGAAGATGGGCAAGAAGCGCATCATTGCCGAAACGGGAGCGGGACAGCACGGTGTGGCAACCGCCACGGTGTGCGCCCTGATGGATATGCCCTGTGTGGTGTATCAGGGTGCGCTCGATGTGAAAAGGCAGCACACCAATGTGGAGCGCATGAAGATGCTTGGTGCCGAAGTGCGCCCCGTGACCACTGGCAACCAGACTCTGAAGGACGCCACCAACGAGGCCATACGCGACTGGTGCTGCCATCCGCAGGACACATTCTATATAATAGGTTCCACAGTGGGGCCTCATCCCTACCCCGACATGGTGGCAAGGATGCAGAGCATAATATCCAAGGAGATAAAGGAACAGCTGAAAGAGAAGATCGGGCGCGACTATCCCGACATACTGATGGCCTGTGTAGGTGGAGGATCAAACGCCGCTGGAACTATATACCACTACATTGACGACGAGCGAGTGAGGATAGTGCTGGCCGAAGCCGGCGGATTGGGAGCCGACAGCGGTCACACGGCAGCTACGATACACGCCGGACGATTGGGCATACTGCACGGTTCGCGCACACTGGTGATGCAGACTCCCGACGGTCAGATAATGGAAGCCGAGAGCATATCGGCAGGACTGGACTACCCCGGCATAGGTCCTATGCACGCCAACTTGGCGCAGCAGCACCGCGCAACGGTATACTCCATCAACGACGACGAGGCTGTGAAGGCTGCCTACGAGTTGACACGCATGGAGGGAATAATACCCGCACTGGAGAGTGCCCACGCCATTGCGGCACTGAGCAAGATGAGTTTCAAGCCCGACGACGTGGTGGTGCTCACCGTGAGCGGCCGCGGCGACAAGGACGTAGAGACATATTTGTCACACAAGGAAATGGCAGGAGAATATGGAAACTTTTAAGTATACCACCAAAACACGCACCACGCTGGCCGATCTGCACACGCCCGTGGGCGTATATATGAGACTGCGCGACCTGTGTCCGCAGAGTGCGCTCATGGAGTGCAGCGACTATCACGACGCCAACAGCAGCCGCTCGTTTATATGCACTCACCCCATGGCTTCGATAGCCGTTAGTCACGGCGTGGCCACAGCCACCTATCCCGACGGGAGCGTGGAGAAGCGCGATGTAAACGCCAACGAAACGGTTGACAAGGCCATAAACGCATTCATCCGTCGGTTCAGCGTTGAGGGCGACATGGCCGAGGTGTGCGGACTGTATGGGTTCACGTCGTTCAACGCCGTGCGCTATTTTGAGAACATCGCCGTGAAGGACACCACCATGGAGCGCAACGACGCGCCCGACATACTATATATAATGTATAGAGACATCGTGGTGTTTGACCATTTTACCAATCGCATGACCATCGTGAGCCTTGGCGACGAGAGTTGCATAGACGCTCTGACCAAGCAGATGAACAAGGACAACGCCCACGCATATCCATTCCACGCCGTGGGCGAAGCCACCTCTACGCTGACCGACGAGGAGCACAAGGCCAACATAAGGCGCGGCATAAAGCACTGTCTCCGTGGCGACGTGTTTCAGATAGTGCTGTCGCGGCGGTTTGTGCAGCGGTATGAGGGCGACGACTTCAAGCTCTACCGCACATTGCGCTCGGTGAATCCCTCACCCTACTTGTTCTACTTCGACTTCGGAGGCTTCCGCATATTCGGTTCGTCGCCCGAAACCCACTGCCGCATAGAGGGTCACAGGGCATACATCGACCCCATAGCCGGCACCACCAAGCGCACCGGCGACGCTGAAGCCGACCGCCAAGGGGCTGAATACCTGCGCAACGACCCGAAGGAAAACGCTGAGCACGTGATGCTCGTTGACCTTGCGCGCAACGATTTGAGCCGCAACTGCCACGGTGTGAAGGTTGATTTCTACAAGGATTTGCAATACTACTCGCACGTGATACACCTTGTGTCGCGCGTAAGCGGTGCGCTCGACGACGGTGCAGACCCAGTGAAGGCGTTCATCGACACCTTCCCCGCAGGCACTCTTTCGGGTGCTCCCAAGGTGAGGGCGATGCAGTTGATAAGCCAGTATGAGCCGCACAACCGCGGTGCTTACGGCGGATGCATAGGCTTTATAGGTCTCAACGGCAACCTCAACCAGGCCATCACCATACGCACGTTTGTGGCTCGCAACGGCGAACTGTGGTTTCAGGCTGGCGGCGGCATAGTGGCCAAGAGCAACGAGGACTATGAGCTTCAGGAGGTGAACAACAAGCTTGGCGCACTGCGCAGAGCCATAAAGATGGCAGAAAC
>CAVKVO010000234.1:0-3728 GCA_963659575.1 Prevotella sp. CAG:1031 | reverse complement strand
CTTTCTTGCCTCCTATCAAAACATGGGCTGAGTCGGCGAGGGTTGTAGCGAAGATGTATGTGGAGCCGCCGTCGGACAGGCGCAGTTTGCGCCGCAGTTCAGGCACGCCGATGGGGAAGTTGCGGACGGTGATGTTGGCTTGGGAGATGCCGTTGAGCATGGTGCGCAGTTCCTTTTTGTTCATGCCCGACACCTTTTCCACCACAAAACCGCGGCCGGGGAAGTGGGTGACGGGAGCGTGGGAGAGGAAAAGGTGGCTATTGGGACCTATTTGGCGCACTCCAAAACGAGTTTCAACGGCTCCGAAACAGCCGGATTTCATCACCGAGGCATCGGGTTCATAGAGGTACAGAGGTGATGATTTTTCGCAGGAAAGATCGGCTTTTGTGACGCCAGAACCACAGGTGAGACGGCACAGGCAGTCGACGTCTGACGGCGAGCCCTCGGCTACGGTGAACGCCACGCCGTCGTTGGCGCAGCACAGCCGCCCCACTCCACCGCTCGAAGCCGTCAAGACAAGCAGCAGTTCCTTGCACTCGCCGCCCTCGGCCACGATGTGCACCTCGCTGACGAGTCCGCCCATATCGGCCACAGCCTTGCGCCAGTCGAGCATGGGCGACAGTTTGACCATGACATATTCGGCCTTGGAAACGAGCAACTGGCGCAGAAGGGACACGTCGGGGGTGCAATCGCTGATGGCGAAAGTGCGGCCGCCAGTGGCGGAACGGCGCGCAGGATCGATGTAGATGAGCGATACGGGAGGCATGGAGCGCAGATATTCCACTCCATCGGTACACACCACGGTGGCGTGGGAAAGTCCCAGGAGAGCGACGTTATGGGCCGCTACGTCGCACAAATGGTCCTGACGCTCCACATATACGGCCTTGCGGAAAAGTCGCGCGAGAAAGGAAAAATCGACCCCGAAACCGCCCGTGAGGTCGACAAGGGTGTCGCCTTGGGGCAACAGCCTACGGACAACAGCGGCTTTATAGCTCGCAGCCGACTCGCCGGAGCACTGCTCCATGGAGAGATGTGGCGGATAGACAATGCCGTCGAGCGCGCTCCACGAGGGGAGTTTGCGGCGCGCCGTCTGCCGTCCAGCTATCTGATTGAGAGCAAAGGGCAGGTCGACGCCTTCGGGACTGCCCTTGAGGGCAAGCGTACGCACATCGTCAGAGGCGTGAGCGGCTATGAAATCGAGTGTCTGAGGGTTGATTTCCATGATATTTCCTTAGGGTTATTATTCACCAAAAAACAACGTCAGCCTCGCTGAAGATGGGCATTGAGCCGCAGGGAACGGCGGAAGAAGGCGAGATAGAGCACTCCGGCGCACATGAGACACACAGGGAAGGCCATCCAGACGCCTATAAGGCCGAGGGACAGGCGGATGCCCAGGAGCCAACTGAGAGGCAGCGAGACAATGAAATAGGAGAAGAAGGCTATCCAAATCAAGGGTTTCACACTGGCCATGCCGCGCAGGGCGTTGGAGAAGGTGCACTGGAGACCGTCGCCAAACTGATAGACGATGAGCACGGGGATGATTTGTCCAACAAGCTGGCACACGTCGGCAGCGTCGGTAAACAAGTAGCCTATCTGGTTGCGCAGGGCGAATATCGGCATGGCAAAGACTATGGCGGTGAGCAAAATGAGGTGGAAACCGGCGTTGGCGGTGTCGCCCGCGGCACGCAAATCGCGCTGACCGAGGAAATAGCTGACACGGACGGACACTGCGGCGGCCATGCCGTAGTAGACCATATAGAACAGTTGGGCCAGGGTGAGCATCACCTGATGGGCTGCAAGGGCTGTGGTGCCTATCCATCCCACGAGAATCGCCGTGAGCGAAAAGGCGGCCGTCTCCATGCCCATCTGTAGGGCTACGGGCCACGCAATGGCGTTTACGTGGCGGAAATCGGCCCTGTTGACACTGCCGGAAAGGAACGAACGACGGTGGATTTCGTAGCGTCGCAAGGCGAAAAACGCGGCCACAAGGGCGAGGCACATGAAGACGCGCGACAGGAGTGTGGCGAGTCCGGCGCCCAACAAACCGAGTTCGGGCAGACCGAACGCTCCGTAGATGAGCAGATAGTTGCCGACGATGTTGAGCACATTGCCGCAAATGAGCACATACATAGACATCTTGGTGTGGCCGATGCCGTCGTAGAACTGTTTGAAACAGTTGAAAACGCAGACGAAAGGCAATGACGCGGCACTGACAAGCCAATAGGGACGCATCAAGGGAAGCAGTTCTTCGGGCTGTCCGAGGCGGTCTATATTGGCGTAGATGACCATGAGAACCACCTCGATAATGGCGGCAAGCATCACATTGGCCACAAGTCCGTTGCGCACAACGGTGCCTATGCGCCCGGTTTCACCACGCCCGAAGAGTTGGCCGACAATGGGTGTAAGGCCGTATGAAAAGCCCAAGGCGAAGACGATGAACAGTGTGAGGAGTGTGTTGACGAAGCTGGCGGCGGCCAACTCGGCCATACTGTGGTGGCCCACCATGATGGTGTCGGCGAAACCGAGCACAATGGTGCCCAACTGGCCCACAACAATGGGCAGGCCTAAGGACAAAAGCGACCTATAATGATATGTATAACGGCTAAAAAACGTCTGCATAGATGGGTGCAAAGGTAGCGAAAATAAGCTAAACCAAAAACGCTCGCTACCTGCCTATGGCCTCGACGAGGCCGCACCATTAATATTACCCATACAAAAAAAGCGTTGCCCGCTCCACACGAAGTGAACGGACAACGCTCTATAAGAAGTAAGGTAAAGAGGCTTAGTCAGCCAACTTAGCCTTGATAAATTCGCGGTTCAGACGGGCGATATTGGCTATCGACTCGTTCTTGGGGCACTCAGCTTCGCAAGCACGGGTGTTGGTGCAGTTGCCGAAACCAAGCTCTTCCATCTTCATAACCATTGCCTTGGCGCGCTTAGCGGCCTCGGGACGGCCTTGGGGAAGGAGTGCCAACTGGCTCACCTTGGAGCTTACGAAGAGCATAGCAGAGCCGTTTTTGCAGGCTGCCACGCAGCATCCGCAACCGATACAGGTGGCTGCATCCATAGCCTCGTCAGCGTTTTCCTTAGGAATGAGGATGGCATTAGCGTCCTGGGGCTGACCTGTGCGCACTGTGACGTAGCCTCCGGCCTGGATAATCTTGTCGAAAGCGGAACGGTCAACCATGCAGTCCTTGATTACGGGGAACGCTGCTGAACGCCACGGTTCAACGGTTATCACGTCGCCATCGTTGAACTTGCGCATATAAAGCTGGCAAGTGGTGGCGCCGGTGTTGGGTCCGTGAGGATGTCCGTTGATGTACAGCGAGCACATACCGCAGATTCCCTCGCGGCAGTCGTGGTCGAATACGAACGGCTCTTTGCCCTCTTCGATGAGCTGCTCGTTGAGAATGTCGAGCATTTCAAGGAATGAGGTGTCGTCGGGTATGTCTTTCATCTCGCGAGTGTCGAAGTGACCCTCAGCCTTTGGCCCGTTCTGACGCCAGAACTTCAATGTAAAACTTATATTCTTAGCCATAATTCTATCTTAAATCTGGGGTTGTTTTAATTCTTGTAGTTTCTGGTCTGCACCTTTATAGCCTCGTATTCGAGCGGTTCCTTAATCAGTTCAGGAGCTTTCTCGTCGCTTCCCTGATACTCCCAGCAGCCGACATAGAAGTAGTTCTCGTCGTCGCGCTGTGCCTCGCCCTCTTCGGTCTGGTGCTCTT
>CAVKVO010000233.1:0-3762 GCA_963659575.1 Prevotella sp. CAG:1031 | reverse complement strand
TGTTCGTAAGTTTTCGAAGCGCAAAAGTAGCCCATTTGGTCGAAACCCACGAATTGAAGGTTAAAATTTATGTTAATGCAAGCTGGTATATTAATGCACTCAAGTACGTTGGTGCATACTTTATCCCTATGTATAAAGGAATCGCTTGATGCTCTTTTTCGGTGTCTTTTCAAACTCCTCGTTGCGCAGTTCTATGGAAGAAATCTTCGAGTAGGCCGGCATTTGCTGGTTCAGTTCCTGTCGGTTGTGCTCCATAAGTCCCGCCACGTCGGCAGTGTTCAGGCCCAGAGTCTTTGCCTCTTCGAAGTCGGGGAACACGATGCCCACCAGTTTGCCGCCGCGCTGCACCACCACGCTTTCAATCACCAGCGGCATGGAGTTGAGTTTGTCCTCAATCTCCTCTGGATAGATGTTCTGTCCGTTGGAGCCGAGAAGCATGTTCTTTGAGCGTCCCTTGATATACACGTTACCTTTGGAGTCCATTGTGCCAAGGTCACCAGTGTGATACCATCCCTCACTGTCGACGGTGCTTGCCGTGGCCTCCTCGTTCTTGTAGTAGCCAAGCATCACATTGAGACCGCGTGCGAGTATCTCGCCCGGCTCGTTTTCCGGGTCAGGACTGTCTATGCGCACCTCCATGTGAGCCACTGCACGACCGCAACTGCCTGGAGCGAAGTTGCGCCAGTCGGAATAGCAGATGATGGGGGCGCACTCCGTGGCGCCGTAGCCCACAGTGTAGGGGAAATCGATGCGGTGGAGGAAGCGTTCCACCTCCTGATTGAACGCCGCACCGCCAACGATTATCTCGTAGAACGCACCGCCAAAGGCGTTCACCACCTGTTCGCGTATCTTCTGCTGCACCTTTTTGCTTATCACGGGCATGTTCATCAGCAGACGCACGCGACCGTTCTGTATCTTCGGGAACACCTTTTTGCGGATGATTTTTTCGATTACCAGCGGCACCGCTATGATGATGGCCGGCTTCACCTCGGCAAACGCCTGGGCTATGATGGCCGGCGAGGGCACACGGGTGAGATAGAACACATGACAGCCGTGGAGAAACTCGAAGAGAAACTCGAACGCCATGCCATACATGTGAGCCATGGGCAGTATGCTTATCACGTTGTCGCCGCGCTTTATGATAGAGCCAAGCACGCCTTCGGCAAAGTCGTAGTTGCTCCACAAGGCACGGAACGGCACCATCACGCCCTTTGAGAAGCCTGTGGTTCCGCTCGTATAGTTGATCATGGCCAAGTCCTCGCCGCTCGTTTCGTGATAGTAGCTTACGTGCTCCTTGCGGAAAAACTTCGGGTATTTGCGTCCGAACATCTCGTTGAGGTGCTCGCGGGCGTAGGTCAACTTGTCTGTGCGCGACACCATCAGCGAATAGTCCGGTATGTTGATGATGCCCTCCAGCGTAGGCATGCGCAAGGGGTCGATGATTGTGGCCACCACATCGCCCACAAACAGGAAGCGAGCCTCACTGTGGTTTACGATGTTGTGTATCTGGTCGGCCGTAAACTCATGGAGTATAGGCACCGCTACGGCTCCGTAGGTGAGTGTGGCGAGAAAGGCCACTGCCCAGTTGGCGCAGTTGCGGCCACAGAGAGCCACCTTGTCGCCACGTTTCACACCGCCGTTTTCAAACAGTATGTGGAGCTTTTCAATCTTGCGCGCCACGTCGTGATACTGGAGCGTTGCTCCCTTATAGTCGGTGAGCGCATCCAGGTCCCAGTTTTCTACGATGCTCTTCTCTATGAGTGCGTTAAGGCTCGGTATTCCCATTGTCATATCTCTTTAATTTCATTTGCCCATATTGGCACTATACAGGTATCTCTTTATGCTCTTTTTGGGAGTCTTCTCAAACTCCGCTTCATGCAGTTTGATGGCCGACAGACGGCAGTATGCCGGCAACAAGGTGTTGAGCGTTTGTCGGTTCTGCTCCATCACGCTCCCGAGGTCTTCCGTGGACAGCCCCATGTTGGCCGCCTCGTCGTAGTCGGGATGCACCAGCGCCACAAGCCGTTCACCGTCTTGCACCACAATGCTCTCGCTCACCATCGTCATCGAGTTGAGTTTGTCCTCTATTTCCTCCGGATAAACATTCTGTCCGTTGGCGCCGAGCAGCATGTTTTTTATGCGGCCTTTGATAAACACGTGGCCGTCGGGATTCATCGTTCCCAGGTCGCCCGTGTGATACCAGCCGTCGCTGTCTATCACACTCCTCGTGGCTTCCTCGTTTTTGTAGTAGCCCAGCATCACGTTTTTGCCGCGGGCCACAACCTCTCCCGGTATGTTTTCCGGGTCACTACTCAGTATCTTCACCTCCGTGTAGTCCATTGGAGTGCCGCAACTGCCCGGCACAAAGTCGTGCCAGTCGCTGAAGGTTATGATAGGGGCGCACTCCGTGGCTCCATACACCACAGTGATTGGGAAGTCGATGTCCTTCAAGAATTGCTCTATCTCCTGATTGAGCGGTGCTCCGCCCACGACAACCTCGTAGGCCTGGCCACCAAATATGGCTGTCACCTGCTCGCAAATCTTGTGCTTCACCTTCTTGCTTATCACAGGCATGTTGAGCAGCAACTTCATCCTGTTGTTCTGTATCTTCGGAAACACGCCCTTGCGGATGATTTTCTCCACAACGAGCGGCACAGAGATAACGATTGCAGGCTTCACCTCGGCAAACGCCTTGGCTATCACCGCCGGCGAAGGCAGTCGGGTGAGGAAATGGATGTGGCAACCGTGGCAGAACGGGAAGAGAAACTCCACTGCCATGCCATACATGTGGGCCATGGGGAGTATGCTCAGTATCTTGCTGCCCGGCTTCACATGACTGCCTATGGCTTTCATGCAAAACTCCACGTTGCTCCATATTGAGCGATAAGGCAGCATGGCTCCCTTGGAGAAACCCGTAGTACCGCTCGTGTAGTTGATCAAGGCGAGTTCGTCGCCACTCTGCTCTATATAATAATGTACGTCGCAGGCACGGAACGCCATGGGATATTTGCGGCCGAACAACTCGTTGAGGTGCTCGCGGGCGTAGGTCAGCTTTTCCGAACGGGATATGAGCAGCGAGTAGTCGGGAATGTTCACTATGCCTTCGAGATTAGGCATGGCCTCGGGGTCAATCGCTTTCACCACCACATCGCCCACAAACAGCAGCTTGGCCTCGCTGTGGTTTACGATGTTGTGTATCTGTTCGGCCTTAAATTCATGCAACACCGGCACCACCACAGCCCCGTAAGCCAACGTGGCGAAGTAGGCCACAGCCCAGTGGGCACTGTTGCGTCCGCAGATGGCTATGCGGTCGCCGCGCTTCACTCCACTGTGCTCAAACATTATGTGGAGCTTTTCTATCTTCCGGGCTACGTCATGGTATTGGAGAGTTATGCCGTGGTAGTCGGTCAAGGCGTCCTTGTCCCAATTGTCCACTATGCTTTTCTCTATGTAGGAATTAAAGCTGATAAACCTTTCCATTGCACAAAATTAGTAACAGTGTGCAAAGGTATGCCTTTTGATGCACAAAACCAAATAATCTGTGCACTATTTGGTGCATAGGGCAAGTGAAAATACGCTACAAAAGTGGTAAAAAGGGAAGAATTAGGCTTCGCAAGTATGCCTTCTTGACTTCGTAAGAATACCCTCTTGCCTTAGTAAGCATGTCGTTTAGCCTTCGTAAGTATGTCGTTTCGTTTTCGTAACTGCCCCAATTAGGCATCGTAAGTGGCCCAGTTAGCACTCGTAAGTGGCCCAGTTACG
>CAVKVO010000232.1:0-3805 GCA_963659575.1 Prevotella sp. CAG:1031 | reverse complement strand
TTTGAGGTGTAAAGTTACGCCTAATCCACGAAACAGCCAAGCAAAAGCATTGGAAAAGCTTCGACGTCCGGAAGTTTTCCGTCTTTCTTGGTTAAATATCTTGACAATATCTTGGCGTCCAAACCACGGTTTTGGTAGGAGGTACGGCGCCCTCGCCGTACCAATTTCGCCCAAGAATAAGCCTAAAAATCCCTCTTTCATAACCCCTTGATACCAAACGCGTTACAAAAGTGGCCCATTTACGCCTCAAAAGTGGCCCACTTAGCACCCGTAAATGGCCCACTTACGGGTGCTAAGTGGCCGAGTTACGAGTCGTAAGTGACACGGTTGTTTCTCGCCACTGGCCAAATCCCGTTTTAGGAACATTAAGAACGAGGTCGGGAAAAAAGGTGTATAGCTTGTGCAAAAAGCAAAAAAAAGTGTACCTTTGCAGCTGCATATTGCGCTCAGTCCCGGCTGCTTGATGGTATGAAGTAGGGCGATTGGTGCGAAAATCCCAGCTGTTTTGCATGACAGACAGAGGGATACGCGCGAAACGAGGCGGTATGTTTACCAATGGGCTGCACCTTGACAATAGGCGAAACGGCAGCCCCGAGACTGCTAACTTACGGTGGTTGAACCAATGAGAAACCACCCTTAAAACAACAGAAAACCGTAATGGGTAGAAGAATAAGAAAGCTGAAAAAGATAAGAATACACCGTGAAGGCACCGACACACTGCTCTACAGTTTCGTGGCTGTGGCTGTGGTGGCCGCTGTCCTTTGGCACTTTTTCGGCCCGTCGCTCCCTTTCTGGCTCTTTGTGGCGGTGTTTGGCGCCGTCTGGGCCATCGTTCTCAACTTCTACCGTTGCCCCATACGCTATTACAACGGTGAAACCGAGCGCGTCGTGGTGGCTCCCGCCGATGGCAAAGTGGTTGTGATAGAGGAGGTTGACGAAAACCGCTATTTCCACGACCGCCGCATAATGGTGTCGATATTCATGAGCTTGTTCAACGTCCACGCCAACTGGTTTCCGGTTGACGGCAAGGTGAAGTTTGTCAGGCACCAGAACGGCAACTACCACAAGGCTTGGCTGCCCAAGGCGAGCGAGGAAAACGAGCACGCCGACGTGATGATCACCACTCCTGAGGGTGAGGACATCCTGTGCCGACAGATAGCTGGAGCAATGGCGCGCCGCATAGTCACCTACGCCAAGGAAGGCGAGGAGTGCTACATCGACGAGCATCTGGGCTTCATCAAACTTGGCTCGCGTGTGGATGTCTATCTGCCTTTGGGCACTGAGGTCTGCGTGAAAATGGGACAATACACCACGGGCGACCAGACTGTCATAGCGAAACTGAAATAGGAGGAGGGCTGATATGGCTAACTTTATAGTGCGCAACGTTCCCAACACCTTGACCTGCGGCAATCTCGTTTCGGGATGCATAGCTGTGGGCAACGCTTTTTTCGGAGACTACCAAACGGCGTTTCTCTTTATTATAATAGGTGCGGTGTTTGATTTCTTCGACGGCATGAGCGCACGCCTCTTGGGCGTTTCGTCGCCCATTGGCAAAGAGCTTGACTCGCTTGCCGACTGCGTCACGTTCGGTGTGGCGCCGGCTGCAATGGTGTTCACTCTGCTTTCCACTATGGAAATGCCGCACGCTCTGCAACCAGTGGCCTTTCTTCTGCCTTATTGGGCGTTTCTTATAGCCGCATTCTCGGCGCTGCGCTTGGCCAAGTTCAATCTTGACGAGCGTCAGACTACATCTTTCATAGGTCTTCCCACACCTGCCAACGCTCTGTTTTGGGCTTCGCTCATAGTTGGAGGCGAGAATTTTGTGGTCAATCTGCCCCTTGCCACGCTCTTTGTCATGGCGATGGTGGTGGTGTCGAGCTGGCTTCTCGTGGCTGAACTGCCCATGTTCTCGCTGAAATTCAAGCACTGGGGATGGAAAGGCAACGAGGTGCGCTATTCTTTCCTTGTGGTCTGCGTGCTGCTTCTCGCCGTTCTTCGCCTCACTGGTTTTGCCGCCATAGTGGCTGTGTATGTGGCCTATGCGGTTTACGGACTTTGCTCCAAAAAGAAGTAAGGCGAGGGTTTGGGCACGGATTGAGTAGTTCTTAAATGCTATTTGGGTAGTTTTTGATTATGGTTCGAATGACTTTTGGTTTTGGTTCGAATAGTTTTCAATCAAGCTTCGAACGTTCCTCAAACTCAATCTTGACGTTTTTTAATTACGAATAAAACGGTTTCTTGGCATGAACTTCCTGCTATTCCTACTCTTGATTGTCGGATTTGTTGTCGCTACCGTGATTGCCATTGTCGCTTCGGTAGTGTTCAATGTGCTGAAAGCGCTCCGCCGAGGCGGCCCTTTCGGTTCCGGAAAACATTCCGATGGGCATCGAAGTGCATCGGGATGGGGTAGTGCCGATGGCTCAAGTCGCACTGATTTTCGTCGAAAAGGTGACAGTACGGTGGTAGATACGCGCAGTCAGGACACCGCCAACCGCAAGATTTACGAAGCCGGCGAGGGCGAATATGTGGATTATGAAACCGTAAAGGAATAACAAAAGGGCGGTTCTGCAACATCGTTTTGTCGCAGAACCGCCCTTTCATTATATATGTAATGTCTATTCGATGGACTCGATATTCACGTCGTCCATGTTGTTCATGAGTTCAAGCACTCTTTTTTCGTAGTCTTTCCGGCGCAGACGTATCTCCATCGTCACCACTACCGACTTGCCGTCGGCCGTGTCTTGCTCCTTCAGACTGTAGTTGCTCACGTCCATACCGCTGCGGTGCAGTGCCTTCAGCGTCTCCGTCATCTTGCTTCTGCTCTTCGACGTAAACGTCAGCGAGATGTTTTTCGTGCCGAAACGGTTCAATATGAAACTCAATGCCTCAAGGCACAGCAGCACAAGTACGGTGGAAACGGTGGCTTCGGCATACATCCCGGATCCGCAGGCAAGGCCGATGGCCGACGTTACCCACAATCCGGCGGCTGTGGTGAGTCCCCTCACCACGTGTTTCTGGAATATTATCGTGCCGGCTCCGATAAATCCTATTCCGGTAACCACCTGCGACGCTATTCGCGAAGCGTCCCAACGCAGGTTGCCAAACTCCTCCAACTCTCGCCCAAAGCCGTTTTGCGACACTATCATAAACAGGGCGCTGCCCAGTGCAACGAGGAAGTGGGTTCTGAAACCGGCCTCTTTCGCGCGGTAATTGCGCTCCAAACCAATCGCACCGCCAAGCAATGCGGCAACAAACAAACGGATAAAGAACTCTGTAGTCATAGCCTTGATGTTATTATATACATATACTTATAGTCGATATTACTGCATTGCAAGCATCTTAGTCGAAACTCTGCAAATGCTATGTTCCTATGCAAAGATAGTGCATTTGGGGCTTAAAACAATGATATATTGTTGTAATTTGAGAAAATATTGCAGTTTTGAGCAAAAAAAAGATGGAAATGTTTGGAGCGAGCCACAGAAAGCTATACCTTTGCATCCGCTTTCGAGAACAAACACAACGAGAGCACAAAAAGAAAGAGTTCTTTGAGACACTGAAATACAACAGATACAAGTAGTACAAGAAGCAACGTCTTGTTCTTTGGAAACAAACTACAGGACGTGGGTAAACAAAAGAACCGTCATTTTTCGAAATGATTAAACAGGTACTTATACTCAATAATATTAGTGAATGTTCTGAACAGATACAAACAGGCAGTCTTCTAAGATTGCCGTAAAGACATTTTTACAATGTAGAGTTTGATCCTGGCTCAGGATGAACGCTAGCTACAGGCTTAACACATGCA
>CAVKVO010000231.1:0-3825 GCA_963659575.1 Prevotella sp. CAG:1031 | reverse complement strand
GTGCTGAGGGTGTGGGTGATGAGGTTGAACGAACCGCCGTAGAGGTTGTCGGCTGCCACGATGTGGTCGCCAACCGACAGGATGTTCTGCAGGGCGTATGTCACCGCTGCCGCTCCCGATGCTACGGCAAGTCCTGCCACGCCGCCCTCGAGGGCTGCCACGCGGTCTTCAAACACGCCCTGTGTGGGGTTGGTCAGTCGGCCGTAGATGTTGCCGGCGTCGCGCAGGCCGAAACGGTCGGCGGCGTGCTGGGAGTTGCGGAATACGTATGATGTGGTCTGGTATATCGGCACGGCGCGGGCGTCTGTCGCCGGGTCCGGCTGTTCCTGTCCTACGTGCAGCTGCAATGTCTCGAAGTGTAGTTTCTTTTCGCTCATAATATATTTGCTTTTTATGTTTGTTGTTTTCGATGTTGCAAAGGTACGGCGGTTACGGCAGTCTGGAAATACCATGATTGTACCATTTGACATACCATAAACGTGGTATTTGAGGGGGAAAACGATAAAAGGTGCAAATTTAACGGCGCGTTACCGCGTGTATCGCTACATAACGGCATCCCTCGCCGGCGCGCCGCCGTATCTTTGCATCGTAATTCAAACGCAGTCTGTCGCGAGGCATGCATCAGGACAGGGGCGCAAGGTTACAAGCGAGATATACAACTTTAATAATCAACCATTTTAAAACATTACTATTATGTCAAAGGTAAAGAACGGAACTATCTATTATCAGGTGTATCAGAACACTAACACCAATTCCACCAACTACAAGAAATGGTATGCCAAGGCAAAGCACACCGAGACCGTGGACTTCGATTCGCTCATAGACCACATGACCGGCCACAATATCGGTTTCCCCAGGGGCGTGGTGCAGGGAGTTATGATGTCGTTCGTGGACTGTCTGCTTGAGCTTGTGGCACAGAGCAAGAAGGTGCAGCTTGGCGACCTCGGCACTTTCTACCTTAATATAAACTCGAAGCCGGCGGAGAAATATGAGGAGTTCAACGCCAACGAGAACATCGAGGGCTGCGGTCTGCGCTTCATCTCATCCCAGACCACCTCGAAGAACGACCTGACCCGTGCCGCGTTCTCCGCCGCCATGTCTTACAAGAACTTCAGCACCCTGCTCGCCCAGTCGGAGAAGGAGCTTGTGGTTTCTCACAACAAGCAGCTGAACAAGGAGTAAACGCTCCGCTCCCCCGGCGTTCCGCCGCATAGGCGGTTCGCTCATCGCCAAGACCGCATCGCAGTTCCTGTTGCGATGCGGTCTTTTTCAGTTTACCATATTTGATTTTCCCAGGCTTTGCTGATGCTGTCAATCATGTAACAACCATCAACAGAAAGAATAACAAATTCTTCATAGATTCTCGTTATTCTAATGTTATTACTTTATCTCTGTATTCATATTGATTATCTGCGAGACATTCTCCCTCATAAACAAGTTTTGAATATGTCACCTTTAGTTTGTTTGAACCAACGAACTTAGCATCGGCACAAGCTCTTACAGTACATGACCAGTTACTTGTGAGAGTGTTTAAACAAGCGACACTACTACCACAACGATATGACGTGTTGATGACATAAAGATTGTCTCCAACCATCTTAGCATCTGCAACTTGTTCACCATTGTCCTCTTCACCTTCAACCTTGTAAGGAACCAAAACAAGATTTGTAGAACCAGTTTCAAGATCGTGGCAATACAAACTGTTTATTCTGCCCCAACCAGCTTCAACCTCAGTCAGGGTATAAACGCAATGGCGTTCGTCGTCCGTCAGAGTTGCCACGACACGGGTGTCTGTGTCAAGTCCGCCAATGTAATCCTCTGCCTTTTCGGCATAGTCCTGTGGTGTCTGTGCTTGACTGTAGTCCATTGAAGCATCTTCAGCGGAATCATCCACCGCCGCTGAATCAACTGCTGTGTCGTAATAGTCGGGACCCGTTGAAGTCCTGTTGCTGCCACACATGGCTACTGTGACGAGTATAAATCCCCCAAAGAAAACGACCAGCACGATTATTGCGATATAGCCCAATCCTTTGTTCCGTTTTGTCTCCTGTGGCGAAAGGGTTTCACTTTCTGACCGGTTGCCTGTTTCAGAAACGCTTTCTTTCGGCTCATCGAAAATAATGTGACCGAAGCCGTCGGTCGCCAGAGGTTTAGCGTCTTGTGCTATTTCCTCCGGCTGGCTTTCCTCTTTCGGGGCGACTGCCTGTCGGGAAACGGATGGGTTAAGCACTAAAGCCTTCTCCGTCTCCATTTCCTCCTTGGTCAATATGCTCGCCTCATAGAGCTTCTTTATCTCCATGAGTTTGTCTATTGTCTGCTGATCCATATTAGTATCGCATCATATTCTGAACGGTCTCATATATATAATATAGGGATAATAGCCCAACACCTATTAAGCAAGGGATTCTGTATGTCTTATTCTTTATTGCAAAAGTAGGGAGAATATTGCCAATATGACAAACAATCAACAATAAATAATACGCCCTGCGGTAAACTACTGGTTCGTTCCAAAATCCATTGCTAAAAATCATATCACCAAGGAACGTAGTTATAATTCCTGCAATCACATAGATAACCGCCCACCATAGCAAGAAATTAAACTTGCAGCTTGTGCAAGCTGGCTTTTCTGTTTCTTTGGTTTTTGTTTCCTGTCGTGTTTTCGGTTGAACAGTCGGTTGCTGTTTCGGTTGAACAGGCTGAGTTTGTTCCTGCGGTTCGTTTTTGACTTCCTTGTACAAAAGCTTGCTCTTTTCCGCTTCGAACTCTTCAGCCGTTAAAACGCCAGAATCAAGCAACGCCTTCAAGGATTTCAAGTTGTCTATTGTACGTTGTTCCATATCGTTATGAGTTTAAGATTTTCTTTTTTTTCGCTATCAAATTCCTCTTGGGTTAGGATGCCGGAGTCGAGGAATTCCTTTATCTCCATGAGCTTGCCTATTGTCTGCAGATTCATATTTATTTCATTTTTACTGTGTTCAATATCTTTGGAGTGTCATGCGTAAAACAAACTTGATACACAACAGAGTCACCACAACACACTTGCCAAATTGGATTTTCATTTTCTCGTATGTCTTTTGGGATGATAACTTTATTAGGTGGTACACTTTTGTGCTTCGCTACAAACCTTTGTGCTGCTACCGCTTCTGTGTACAAAATGTATGGTGTCAAATCAGGTAAACTCTTATCGTATTCCAAAGTAAAACCGCTCTTTTTTGAGAATGAGGAATTGTCAAATCCTACCAAACCTACCGTCTGCCAGATTAATGGTTCACCCTCTGTACCCGTTTTACCGTTACGGCTCCAAAAACTTACATAAAACTTTATCTCTCTCCCATCATATCTCCCTCTAACTATGACATAATCAAGTTTTCTGTTGCTTCGTATTTCTTCAACATCCTTTCTATATGAAATTTTTTCGGGGGCTATTTTTACGCCTGTTGCTTTAATAACATCCGGCAGTCTATATGGGAGCTTGAATTCTTGATCTATTTTATCAACCATTCTACAGGCATCCATAGTGAGTGCGCACTTGTCTGAAACGTCTTTCCCTTTATAAATGTCATCTACAAAGTCGCTGACGAAATCAATGGCGTCTTCTCTGATTTCCTCATGGTTTCTGAGACCATGTTCTCTACAACTTGTAAGGAATAAGCAAACTCCAAGAATTATATAACCTAACCTTTTCATAAGAATCTTTGGGCTTATGTTGTTACTTTGTTTCGGGCAATGAGAAGATTTGTTCTGCTTCTCCATATCGTTATGAGTTTAATATTTTCTTCTTCTCGTTGTCAAATTCCTCTTGGGTGAGGACTCCGGAATCGAGGA
>CAVKVO010000230.1:0-3836 GCA_963659575.1 Prevotella sp. CAG:1031 | reverse complement strand
AAGCTGTACGGTCCCATATAGATGGCGCCGCCAACGCCGCCAAACAGCTTTCGCGTTTTGCCCGTGCCGTAGAGTATGGCATTGGGAAACTCGTGAGGATTGACTTCGAGCGCCTTGTCGTAAGCCTCGTTGTTGGCAAAGAGAGTGTTGTAGGCGCTGAACTGGTGGGTACACATGATGGCTCCGCCAATGCCGGCGTAGCTCACTTCCACGTCTTTCGTGCCGTCTTTTGACAACACCGATTCTTTTCCGCTCACAGCGCGGTTTTGCTCAAAGGCACTCTTGTAGATGTCCACCGTGCCGTTGGAGCAGAGCGCACCGCCGATGCCTGCCTCGTTGCCAAGGAAACGGCAGTTGACTATGGCCACAGGAACGTCGCGATAGCCCACAGAGCCGAGTATGCCGTCGTGCTTGTAGGTAATGGAGCCGAGAGCCTTAAACTCGTCTTCGGTGAGGGAGGTGCTGTGAGCAGTGTTGTATTCGGAATATGAAGTATACTTGTAATAGTCCGGATATTTGTTATAGTCGTTGCAATAGTCGTTGCCGTCCACGAGCAGACCGCCGCCGCAATAGAAGTTGTACTTACCCCAATATCGGGTGGAGCCTTCGACGTAGTTCATACCCTTGCCGCCGGTGATCTGAAGTCCGTCGAGCACAATGCGCTGACCCTCTTCATAGTCGAACGAGCCCTCGCCGTGGGTCTTCACGTAGTCGTCATACTTGATTGTGCCGTCGTTGCCGTCGTGAGTCTCCTTGGCCTTGGGCAGCATGCCCACAACGCTCTGGTCGGCCACAATCTTCACCACATTGTATGTACCCTTGATTTCGCTCACCTCAGCGTCGCCGGAGAGTATGGTCTGGTTCTTAAACTCCCACGGCTCAATGATGTTGTTGCCGTTGTTGTCCACAGTGCGGCGACGGGGCAACAGCGAGTCGATGGGCAGCTGCTCAATGCTGTATTTCTGGTAGCCATTGCCCGCCGTGAATGTCTTTTTCGAATCGTCGCTATAGCGGCGCTCGATGTTGTTGGAAAGGGTGTTGGTATAATCGCTGGTGTCTGTCTTTGGCTTGTTGTATCCGCCGAAGAAGGAGTTGGCCACATCGGGATTGCCCACAGCAAAACCGCCATAGACGCTCACGCCCTCGGGGAACACAAATGCGTTTCCGGGCGAGTTGTTATACACTCCGGCGAGGTTGCGCGAGGGATAGTAGGTGCCTCTGCCTATGCATATCTCAAAGGGCAGGTTGTTGGCGCCATCGGTGTTCAGTCCGGTCTTGTCGGCGTTGAGCGAACGCTGGAGGATGATATAGTCGATGGCGGCCTGCAGACTCTGCATGGGATAGGCAAACGACGAACCTTCCTGACTGTAGTAAGCCTTATCGCTATTCTCGTCGGTGGTTTCGTCGGCAAGGTCCATCATGGTTTGGGCGGCATCCATGTTGATGTCGTCAGGAGTGGCCACAAAGAGGCGCAGCATTATCTGCTTGGTGGAAAACAGTTTGTCGAAAGCACGCGCACCTATCTCTATATATGTGCGGTTTTGATTGGTGGCTATGAGGCGGTCTACATTGAAGAAGTCGGTTTGGGAAAGGCCTTGATTCTTGACAAGACTTTCATAGTCGTTGACAGGCATACCGTTGCGCACAAGTGTGGAATAGGACGTAAGGGCATAGTGGCCAAAGTTCTTATACTTGTCGAAGCCTGTGGCCTGGTCGTCTTCCTTGGCAAGTTCGGTTTTCTGGGAGGTTTGATATTCGCTGGCAAAGCGAGTTCCTGCGGTGTTCTTGTTGCCGAGCGAGATGTTGTTGATACCTGAGAGGCGCAGGTTTTGCACACCGCAATAGGCAAAGGGATAGTACTCCACAGTGGAGTGGGTGTCGCCCGTGGGCTTATCGGGGTTGTAGAGTCCCGACACGTTGGACTGACTGGCGGCGCTGTTCTGCCAGAGCACCGACGAGTTCACGCGGATGTTGATGTTGGCGTCGCTCTGTCCGAACCATACGCCACCGCCAATCGAGTTGGCCTTGTTGTTGACAATGGTGGAGGTATAGACGTGCGCCATGTTCGCGTCGAGCGTGGTACCGTCAGACTCGGTGTTTACCACGGTACCGTCGGAGAGCTTGGTGCCGTTTTCAAACATATAGATGCCGCCGCCATAGTCGGCAGTGTTTTGGTCGATGAGGCATCCCGACACGAGGGCGTTGTGGGTGAGGGCGAGCGCACCGCCATAGGTGGCACTGTTGCCGCGCACTATACAGTTGCGCACATGGGCAAAGTCGGTCACGATGGCCGCGCCACCATACTGGTTGATGTTCACCGTAGAGGCTGTGCTTCCGTTCGACTGCGCGTCGGCATTACCTCCGGTGATGTATATACCGTCTATCACGGCGCGGTCGGAGGTCTTCGTCTTCATCGACATATAGTCGGCGCCCTCTGTCCAGGTGCTGTACTTTGTCAAGTCGTCACCAGCCTTATATGGATTTCCCTTACCGTCAAACACACGGTCGGTGAATGTCACCACGTGGTAGGTGTAGACATTCTGCTTCTCGCTCTTATTATAATAGTAGGAGTCAAAGTAGGTGGGACACCCCGTTATGTCGCGGTTGTCTACTATTGTGCCAGATTTCTTCTTGGTGTAGAAACCGTTATCGTCGGCACTGGTGAATTTGTCGCTATAGCCACCCCATACCTCAACACCGCGCGGCACGATGATGGACCATATACGCACACTCTGGTCGTTCTCGTCGGTGGTGCGGCAAGCATAATAAGTGAAGTTCTTGTCGTCGTCATAGAGGTCGGCGTTGTTGGCCACCTTAACGATTACACGCGCCGAGGGAGTTTTGTACTTGTAGCGTCCGGCGGCGTCGAGCACCTTTTGCAGTTTGCTGGCGCAGGCGGCGTTGGTGGGACTGTTGGCAGAAGCCGTACCACGGCCGTTGGGGGTTACGTAGAACACCGCTGTCGTGGTGCTCACTGTGCCCTCCGTTGTGGTGGTTGTGGCGGGAGTGATGTCGAGCGACTGGTCATATTCGTATGCACCCTTGTCGATGGTACAGTCCTGTATGCGGTCTTCACCGTTGATGTCCACCGTGATGTCATACTCGTCCAGCGCCTCATATTCCGACCCTTTGTTGATACACTGCGTGGCAGTGGACTTCAGAGAATAGTCGGTGGTTCCGTCGGCATTGCGAACGAAAGGCTCGTATGTTTTGCAGTTGTCGTAGAAAGTAGAATAATCGTTTGGGGAACCTTCAGAACCTGTTCCGACAATTGTCACAAGATCGGTTTTGGTGGCATCGTCAGAAGCATATTTAGACGACCATGCAGAACTGTAGCAAGTATGGAAAGCATCGTTGGTTTTTCCCGCACCTTCAGAGAATCCCGACATACCAACCTGTATCATGTTTTCTGCCGTGTTACCGTTGGCATAGTTACCCCATATCACGCAGTTGTAGAAATGCGACTGATTATAATATTTTCCTTTACTAAGAGAGGCAGCCGCATCCCATACACCACCTGTGGCAGCATGTGCTGTATTACTGGTATTGCCGTAATTATATGCGATGGTGCAGTTATAGAGACTACTTGTCTTGGATATATAAAATCCTGCGCCAAGCAAGTTATAGTTATTGCTGTTGGTGGTGTTCTCCACGATGAGGGAGTTGATAAGTGTACCGCCAGCAGCAAACACACCTGCACCACCAATGAATATACTCCGAGTACAGTTAATCGTGTTGTTCATAATCTTGCAGTTCTTCACGATTGAACCATCATTCATGAAGATGCCAGCACCGCCTTGATTGCCTCCTGTAGACCCGTTGGCTTGGAACACGTT
>CAVKVO010000229.1:0-3849 GCA_963659575.1 Prevotella sp. CAG:1031 | reverse complement strand
TGGTGTCGGCACAAAGTTACATCATGCCGACACCATTCCTCTTTTATCTATTGGATTGCCAGCCCTTGCGCGCAGCCCGCACCGCATCAACCAGCTCTTTCTTCTTCTCGTTCAGCTCGGCCTCAAAACCTTTCTTCTCCTCCTCGCTCGCACCGTAACGGTCGGCAGCCTTCAAGTCCTCGTTGATGTCGTCAATGTCACCCGAATACTCCTCGTAAATCTCCAGTATGCGATACTCGGGCGAATTGTTCATCCGCGCTATCTTCTCCGCATAGTCAAACACATCGTCGGCCGTGTCATTCTCATAATGGGCAATGCGTCTGCGGTAGTCCTCGCACTCCTCCTTTATCTTGAAATACTCGTTGTTCACAGCTCTGTACGATGTCCGCTCGTCGCCCCGCTTCACAAGCCTGTTCACAAACATGAAACTCTTCGGGTCATACTCGCGATTGCCCATGACAGTCTCGGCCATCTTCGTCAACTCGTCAACACTGCGCGACATGCCGCCGAACACACCGTTCAGCAGATACTCCACCTGAGCCGGGTTGATGTCAACCCGGCCGCTCGTGTAGGCATCGCCGCCCGTCGCCTCGTTCAACGCCTTCGACAAGCCCACCAGATAGCTGTTCGCACTCTTGTAGGCCTTCGTCCATTCAGGCATCTCCTTGTTGTACGGCGTGTCCTTGTATATCGGCATGCCCGTCCAGCTCTTGTTGGTCAGCACCTCCGCAAACGGCTTGGCAAAACTCGGCACAAAAGCCTTGAAGCCACCGCCGTCTTCCATCACGTCCAAAGGCAGCATCTGGCTCATTTGGCTCGCAATCTGGTGGGCAAGCTCACCGTCAGCATAGTGTTCCCTGCCACTCAGCACGCTCACCGCCAACTCGCCCATACCGTATATCGCACGGTATTCCGTCGACAACGGAAGGCTTATCCACGACTTGTCCATGCCGGGAAGACGGAACACTATGTTGCTGCGCCTCGTGTACTCCGGCAAATTGAAGTAGTCGCTCTCGCAATCATCGTCATCGCCGTCGCCACCGCCCATGGCCGCATTCAGCGCACCGAGCAGAAACATTACCGCCGCACTGGCTATCGCTTTCTTCGGATGACGCTTGAACTGACGGCCGAAGTTCGTCGTGCCCTGGACAGCCGCATTCCAGAACACATAGCAACTGCGCCCGAGGCCCGAAGCAAACGCCGCAACGTTGCCCATGCCGGTCTGACCCTCGGCACCCATAAACTTGGCACCGCTGCCCTTCTTGTTGAAGTTCACGCTTATCTCCTTCGCGTCATATATGCTGCGGTCTATCGTGCGGCCCAACTGGCGCGAGGTCATAAAGGCCGCAAAACGGGCACATGTCTCCACCGCACGGTTGTACTCGTCAAGACGCTCGCCAAACAAATCCCATGCCTTGCCTATGGGCAAACGGCCGTTATACTTCTTCAGCTCCCTCCTGATGTCGTTCTTCCGCTTCTCGATGTCACGGATGTTGGTGTAGCCCGTCTCGCCGCCGTTCATCATGAACTGGTGGAACATCTTCTCCGTCTCGTCGTTCATGTCCAGCGTGCCCTTGCGCAACTTGGCAAGCAACTGCTTCATCTTGGCCGGGTTCGCCACCGCCACGTTCTTGTGGAAACGCCAAGCGTAGTTCGGGCTCTCCTTCACCCACACCATCGTGTTGGCATACATCATGTCACGCACAAAGTTCGACACCACAAAGTCGGGGTTCCTCGTCGTGTAGAACGCCGACAACTGGCGGTTCACCCACTCGCCGGCATGCATGATAGCACCGATTGCGCCCGACACGTCATTGTCGGGGTTGGTCTGCCCGTTCAACGCCTGCGCGGCCCGCGGGTTGCCGTTGATGGTCAGGAGAATGTCACGTCCGTTGCGCTTCACCAACAATTGGTGCTGCCTGAGGTCGCGGCTCTCCACCACACGGTAGGGTATGTCCGGAGCGTCCTTCTGCTTCTTGAAGTGCACAGGGTCCGCCTTCGCAGCCTGTTCCATCACCGCCTCGAAGTCACGCATCTTGCGCTCCACTTCCTGCGCACTGTCATCATCTTCCAGGGCTTCCGTGCCGGCAATGTCGCCCGTGTTCATCGGCAACCACTCGTCCCTCACGTCGTCATACCTCAGCCACAGGTCGCTCACGCTCACAAGGTCGCTCGGGTGGTTCAGCGCGAAGTTCAGGAACTTCTGCTTCACCAGCGTGTTCCTGTTGCCCTGCATGATAGCGCTCTCGGCCATCGCCTCCATGTTGGCCAGCGGGTCGTCGGCCTTGCTCTTGCGGCCCTTGGCGGTCTTTATCGGAGCGTTGAAGGCGCTGTGCTTGTCGGCCAAGTAAGCGTAGGTCTCGTCACTCGTCGTGTCGTCAAAGCCACGCAACGGTATGTAGTGCTTGTACATGCCCCTTATGTCGTCGTATGTCGCCTTGTTGATGAGGCCGCTCTCATACGTCTTCTGCAAGGTGGCTTTCGTCACGGCATTCACCTTGTCCCACAAGGCATCAGTCGCGTGCGCCTTTTCATAGTCGGCCACCATCCGCCGCGCCTCGCTCTCGGCATCCGCCACATTGTCCGTGCCCGTCAACGCCGTCAGGCCCGAGTAGTCGCGACCGCGGTTCTCCATGTAAAGCTCGTCGGCACGGTCGTCCCTCCGCTGGCGCACGTCGTCAAGCGCATCCGCCGCGTCTTGGTTCAGCGGGTCCTTGGCCAATGCGCGGGCAGCCGTGCGCAGCTCCGCACCGAACTCCTTCTCGGCCTGCCGGTCGGCAGCACGGCGCGCCATCACCTCGTTGCGCTCCAGGCCGTGCTTGGCCATCATGTAGTCCGTCAGCGCGGCACGCTCGTCGGCCGTCTTCGCCAACTTGGCCACCTCCTCAAGCATCGGCTTGAACAGGGTCTGCGCAAACGCGGCACACTCCGCTTGGTTCACCGACGAAAGGCGGTTCTCGCCAAGATAGGCGTTCTCATAGCCCGCCACATCCTCGATGTACGTCTTGCCCTTGCCCTCAGCTTTCAGTATCGCGTCCATGGCCTCCTTCAGCCCCAGCATGCTGTCCTGCAAAGCCTCCTGCGTCTGGTACATACCGCGGCTCACACGCTTCTCATATATGTCCCGCGCCAACGCCTTGTCGTACTCCACGCTGTCTCCGTCGCGGAACAGGGTGTCCTCGTCTGCTTTTTTGCTCTCGGCGAGAAGATTTTTGTCTTTTTCCATTGTTTTCCCGACATCTTGGATTACCTTTGCAAGCGGATAGGCACTAATGTCACTATTAGGCGTACCCACACCATTAGAAGTGTTCGGCGTATTTTCGTCGAGCACTTCTATTTTTTGCACCTCGTATGAGTGAATTCCGTTGCTCTGACTTTTCCGGCCTTCTTCTCTCATGAGCGTCATGACACGATAATCCTTGCCGTCAATCCTTGCCACACCATAGAAACGGTGCATCAATGCACTGGTATTGATGTTGTCATTGTCGCGCACGTCACCACTCTTGAGGCGGTCGGGATGCTCCTCCACCTCAATGCTCTCACCGATAACACGGTCAAGATGTTCCGCCAATGCAAGGTGTACGCCCTTGTTGACGCTCTTCCCCTGATGCTTGGCGCTTAACAACACCTCAATGGCATTGCCAGAAATGGAGTAGTCAAACGCTGCACCGTGGTTGTCATAGTGCAATGTCTTCGGCTCTCCATTGGGAGCATATTTCTTTTTGGCTGCGTCTATGGCTTGTTGTGTGGCTTCAGCGATGTTGCCAGTGTACGGATGTCTTGGAATGTCCTTCACCACTTTCATCTTGGCGTCATTCAGCCCGGGCATGACAACGCCATGCTTCTCTA
>CAVKVO010000228.1:0-3880 GCA_963659575.1 Prevotella sp. CAG:1031 | reverse complement strand
GCGTTAATATTCCGCATAAGCCCCTCGTATTTAGCCCTTTTCACGGCGCTGCCCTTGAAGAGTTGGCGATAAGCGTCTACGGAAAGGCTCTGCCAGTCGGCTTTTGTCATGGCCAGCAGTTCGTCCTTCGGCCACAGCGACGGCTCGGAACCCGGTTGGGCAAAGCGGTTCCACGGACACGCCTGTTGGCAACGGTCGCAACCGTAGATGTAGTCGCCCATGGCGCGCACGGCGGAGGCCGAGAGGTCGCCGCGGTTTTCTATCGTTTGGTAAGAAAGGCACGAGTATGCATCGAATCCGGAGAGCGTTTCGCCCAAAGCACCGGTGGGACAGGCGTCGATACAGGCGTGGCAGTGGCCGCAACGGCTTGGCATTGGCGTGTCGTATTCCACTTCCACGTCGAGAAAAAGTTCACCAAGAAAAAACATACTGCCGGCGTTGGGGATGATGAGTTGGCGGTTGCGCCCTATCCAGCCAAGCCCCGCCTGCACCGCCCAGTAGCGTTCGTGGACGGGAGCGGTGTCGCAGAAGCAACGGAAACGGGGCGCGTTTTCTTTGTCTTTAGGACTTTTGTTGACGTTGTCGGCTGATTTGGAAGTGTCGTAGGGGTGGTTGGTGACACCAGTCGGGCAGTTGATGTCACATGTCGCATGGTTGGCCTCGCTGGCCGCACGTTCGGCTTGGTCAGAAAGCCCGTTTTCATCCAGTAAATCTTCCACAAACGTGGCCAGATGGCGCAGTTTGTCCTTCATAATGTCGTGGTAGTCCTGGCCGTAGGCGTATGCCGCCAACTGCAACTCGCCTTTGGGGATACGTCGGGCTGGGACATAGCTGAGTGCAACGCTCACAATGCTCTTGACACCCGGCACGAGAAGTCTGGGGTCCATGCGCTTGTCTGCGTGATTGGCCATATACGCCATGTCCGCATTGCCCCCTTGGGCAAGCCATTCGCCAAAAGCGGCGGCAATGCCCGGCTCCACAGGCTCGGCCTTGGCTATACCACATGCAAAAAAGCCGAGGTTTTTAGCCTCGGCCTTTATACTTTCACTCAGATGTCTCAAGCTCATTACTCAATTATCTTGGACATTTCACTCACACGTCTTTGGTTCTCCCTCACATGTTTTGGGTTTCTCCCTCGGACGTCTTGTTCTTCTCATTCAAACGTCTTGAACTCATATCCCTGTTCTTTCAGCCATTTGATTGACTCGGGCAGTGCGTAGCGCAGCTTGTCTATGCTCTTCAGAGAGTCGTGGAACGTGATTATCGACCCGTTGCGCGCATACTTTTTCACGTTGTTGAGCACGTCTTCGGCGGTCATCCACTTGGAATAGTCGCGCGTCACGAGGTCCCACATCACTATTCTGTACTTCCTACCGAGCCAATAGTACTGGTCGAGGCGCATCCAACCGTGCGGCGGACGAAACAAGTTGGTGTGGAGCAGTTCGTCTGCCTTGCGTGCGTTGGCGCTGTAGGTGCGGATGGTGTGTTTGAAACCGCCCATGTGGTTGTAGGTATGGTTGCCTATGCGGTGGCCAGCCTCCACAACCTGACGGTACAAGTCGGGATATTTGCGCACGTTGTCGCCCACCATGAAGAACGTGGCATGTATGCCGAACTCGGCAAGAGTGGCAAGTATGAAAGGCGTGGCCTCGGGTATAGGACCGTCGTCAAAGGTGAGATACACCGCCTTTTCGCGCTTGTCCATACGCCACGTGGCTCTCGGATATATCCATCGCAGCCAGATTGCCGGTTGTTCTATTATCATTGCGGGGTTGAAACGAACGGTTTGCTAATCGGAAACTACCTGTCTGTAGTATTTAAGCTACCTTTATATAGCATTGAAACTACCTATTTGTAGCGTTTAATCTACCTATTTATAGTATTCAAGCCATCTGTTTGAGGCTATGAAACTACCAGTTTGTAGCGTTTAATCTACCTTTCTGTAGCGTTTAAGCAAACCGTTGGTTGCTTTGAAGTGAAATATTTGTTGCTCCGGAGCCAATCGGTTATAGCTCCGGAGCAACTTGTTAGATTATTCTGTTGCGAACGAACCGCCCTTGCCGCGGTACATGTTGACAAGGCCGTCAAGCTCTTTCATCTTCTGCTCGCTCCAGTTCTTGTCTACCGGAGCAGCTGCCATGGCCACCTGTTGCATGATATATATGTGCATCATGCAGTCGGTCTGTGAACCGGTGAAGCGCATTCCGCTGAGTCCGCAGTACCAGTTGAGATACTGGTTGGACTTGGTCCAAAGCTTCTTCAGCAGGTTCATTGCCTTGTCCTTCTGGCCTATCGCTGCGTAAACGCGCGCCTCGTCGAGCGAACCGGACTGATAGTCCACCGGAACGTTGTACTCCGGAATGTTCTTGTCGGCATAGGTGAGCACCTCAAGTGCCTTCTTCTCCTGATGCTCGTTCACCAGATGCATGGCCAGTTGGGTGAAGATGCGACGGTGAGTGTAGCACATGCGCATCACAGTCTCGTCGATGTAGAGTCCCTTTTGGTCAAGTCCGCCGAACTTGAAGCGGTGCATGAGGTTGTCGTAGGTGCGCTTCGTGTCGAAGTTGCTTGCTCCCGGAGCGTTGGTAGTGAACGGGGTTATGCGGTTGGCCAAGCCTTCCTGCACGAAGTTGTCGCCCAGGTTCATGTAGTTGTCCTGGCCTACTGTCAGCGCTACATATATAGGACGCGTCCATCCGCACTCGGCTATCATCTCAAGCATCATCAGGTTGCCCTTGTAGAGAGCGTTCTTTCCCTTGAGCGAAATGACCATCTGGTCGGGTATAGTGTCCGATGCCATCATCATGCCGCTCTTCTTCACGGCTTCCTTGTCGATGGTTACGTAGAGCGTGTCGGTAGGTATCACGTGGGTAAGGTCCCTGCTTCCGGTGAGAGCTTCTATCACATTGAGGTGTTCCTCGGTGAGTCCGTTGTTGCGAACCCAGTACTTGAGGACGTTCTTCAGCTCAAAGGGATTGTCGCCGAACAGCTTCTTGGCCTCGTCCGGGTAAGCCTTGTACATCTCGCGGATGCTTTCCTTCAGCGAAGGCTCCACTTGCACATACTCGTTGGTGCCGGCGCAATACTCAAGACGGCTCCATGAGATTGGCACAGACGGAGAGTCGTAGGCCGGACGGCGCATCTGGTCGATATACCAGTCGGTCTGCAGATAGGAGAGGTTGCACACACGAGCGTCGGTACGCACTCCTTCGGTCTCCTGGTTGTACCACAGGGGGAACGTGTCGTTGTCTCCGTTGGTGAAGATGATTGGGTTGCCTTCCTGTTGCAGCGACATAAGATAGTTCTGTCCGAAGTCGCGGCAGGTGTAGCGGCCACTGCGGTCGTGGTCGTCCCACGTTTGCGATGCCATCTGTATCGGTACGAGCAGACAAACCACGCCAACGATTGCGGCGATGGCTGCTTCGTGACCCTTCAGTCGGCGATACAGTTCCTCAACGATGGCAGCCACGCCCATTCCGCACCATATTGCGAAGGCGTAGAACGAACCGGCGTAGGCATAGTCGCGCTCACGGGGCTGCATAGGAGTTTGGTTGAGGTATATCACGATGGCGAGTCCAGTCATGAAGAACAGGAAGAACACCACCCAGAATTGGCGGATGCCGTTGTGTCCCTTGCGGAGCGACTGCCAGAACAGACCAATCAAGCCGAGCAAGAGCGGCAGACAGTAGAACACGTTGTGGCCTTTGTTGGTCTTTAGCTCGTCGGGCAGTTTGCTCTGGTCGCCCAGACGCATGTTGTCGAACCAAGAGAAACCGGTTATCCAGTTGCCGTGCTCCAACTCGCCGTTGCCTTGCAGGTCGTTCTGTCGGCCGGCGAAGTTCCACATGAAGTAGCGCCAGTACATGAAGTTGCACTGGTA
>CAVKVO010000227.1:0-3896 GCA_963659575.1 Prevotella sp. CAG:1031 | reverse complement strand
CGCTCAGTGCGGTGCTCGTGGGCAATCCGCTGTACACCGTGACCGAAGGCTCCATCGAGTTCAACGGCAAAGACCTGTTGGCAATGAAGCCCGAAGACAGGGCGCACGAAGGACTGTTCCTCTCGTTTCAGTATCCTGTGGAGATTCCCGGCGTGTCAATGACCAATTTCATGCGCGCCGCTATCAACGAGAAGCGGAAGTATGAAGGATTGGAACCCATGAGTGCGGGCGACTTCCTGAAACTGATGCGCGAGAAGCGCAAGATAGTGGAACTCGACAGCAAACTGGCCAGTCGCTCGGTAAACGAAGGTTTCAGCGGTGGCGAGAAGAAGCGCAACGAGATATTCCAAATGGCCATGCTCGAACCGAAACTGAGCATTCTCGACGAGACCGACTCGGGACTTGATGTCGATGCTCTGCGCATTGTGGCTGAAGGTGTGAACAAGCTGAAGACCAAGGACACGTCGTGCATCGTGATAACCCACTATGAGCGGTTGCTCGACATACTGAAGCCTGAAACGATACACGTGCTCTATCACGGACGCATTGTGAAGACGGCAGGACCAGAACTTGCCAAGGAGATAGAGGTTCGCGGCTACGACTGGATAAAAGCAGAGGCGGGAGAGTAAGCATCATGCAAAGCGAGAAGCAATATATCGACCTCTACGAGCAGAGCCGCAGTCTCATTTGCAGCCACAGCGCCGACGCTCTCAACGCTCAGCGCGACCGTGCCTTTGAGAATTTCAAGCGACTGGGCTTCCCCACACGCAAGGTGGAGAGGTACAAATACACCGATATGGCGGCGTTGTTTGAGCCAGACTACGGACTCAACCTGAGCCGTCTCGACATCCCTGTAAACCCATACGACGCATTCAAGTGCGATGTGCCTAATCTGAGCACATCGCTTTACTTCGTCATCAACGACGTTTTCCACACGAAAACGCAGCCCAAGGGACATTTGCCCGAGGGTGTTATTGTAGGCTCTTTAAGTTCTGTAGCCGCAGAAAAGCCCGATTTCATCGAAAAATACTACGCTAAGATAGCAAAAACCAGCGAGGACGGCATCACCGCCTTGAACACTATGCTTGCGCAAGACGGCCTTGTGGTGTATGTACCCAAGGGCGTGAAGGTGGAAAGAACCATTCAGGTGGTCAACATTCTGCGTTCCGACGTTGACCTGATGGCCAACCGCAGAGTGCTGATTGTGGTGGAAGACTGCGCAGAAGTAAAGCTTCTGTTCTGCGACCACGCTGACGACGACCGCAATTTCCTCACCACACAGGTGATAGAGGCTTACGTGGGCGACAACGCAGGACTTGATCTCTACTGTCTGGAGGAGACCCACGCCAAGAATGTGCGTGTGAGCAACCTCTATATAGACCAACAAGCCAACAGTCGTGTTAACCATAACATCATCACACTGCACAATGGAGTGACCCGAAACCGCACTGATCTCGTGTTCAACGGTGAGGGCGCAGAGTGCAATATGTGCGGTTGCGTGATAGCCGACAAGCAGGAACGTGTGGACAACAACACGCTCATAGACCACCGCGCGGCTCATTGCACTAGTCATGAGCTATATAAATATGTGCTCGACGACCAAGCCACAGGTGCTTTCGCAGGGCGTGTACTCGTGCGAAAGGGTGCGCAAAAGACCGTTTCGCAGGAAACCAACCAAAATCTTTGTACTACCAAGGAGGCGCGGATGTACACTCAGCCCATGCTGGAGATATATGCCGACGACGTGAAGTGCTCGCATGGTTCCACCGTGGGACAGCTCAACGATGCGGCATTGTTCTACATGCGACAGCGCGGCATATCGCTCAAGGAGGCAAAACTGCTGCTTGAGTTCGCCTTTGTCAACGAGGTGATTGACCAGATGAAGCTCGAACCGCTGCGCGACCGTCTGCACCATTTGGTGGAGAAACGTTTCCGGGGCGAACTGAACAAGTGTGAGGGATGCCGTCTGTGCAAATGATAACCACAAGAAAGCCATGTACGATATAGAAAAAGTGCGCGGGGACTTCCCCATATTGTCGCGCGAGGTGTACGGCAAACCGCTGGTGTATCTCGACAATGCGGCCACAACACAGAAGCCGCTGTGTGTGCTCGATGCCATGCGCGACGAGTATCTCAACGTCAACGCCAATGTTCACCGTGGCGTACACTACCTTTCGCAGCAAGCCACCGACCTGCACGAGGCTGCCAGGGAAACGGTGCGCCGCTTCATCAACGCCCGTTCCACGTCGGAAATAGTGTTTACACGCGGTACGACCGAAGGCATCAACCTCGTTGTGTCGTCGTTTTGCGACGAGTTTATGCACGAGGGCGATGAGGTGATTGTTACGGTTATGGAGCACCACTCCAACATCGTGCCGTGGCAACTGCAGGCTGCAAAGCGCGGCATAGCCATCAAGGTGGTGCCTATGGACGACGAAGGCAACTTGAAAACCGATGAAATCGAAAGCTTGATTACACCGAGGACAAAAATAATAAGTGTCACCCATGTCAGCAATGTGCTCGGAACGGTCAATCCGGTCAAGGACATCGCTGCCATAGCTCATGCTCACGGACTGCCTATACTTGTAGACGGTGCGCAGAGTACGCCCCACTTTAAGGTGGACGTACAGGCACTTGACTGCGATTTCTTCGTGTTCAGTGGCCATAAGATGTACGGTCCGACAGGCATCGGAGTGCTGTATGGCAAGGAAGAATGGCTCGAAAAACTGCCGCCATATCAAGGTGGAGGTGAGATGATAGAGAGCGTGAGCTTCGACAAAACGGTGTTTGGACAGTTGCCTTTCAAGTTTGAGGCTGGTACGCCCGACTATATAGCCACCAACGGACTGGCCAAAGCCATTGAGTATATGGAGACTTTGGGCATGGACAACATAGCGGAGCACGAGCGCAGCCTTACCGAATACTGCATGAAAAGACTCTCTGCAATCGATGGCATGAGACTTTTCGGCACGGCCAAAGGCAAAGACGCCGTGGTTTCCTTCCTCGTTGGCGACATACATCACCTCGATCTCGGTACTCTTCTCGACCGTCTCGGCATAGCCGTTCGCACGGGACATCACTGCGCTCAGCCGCTGATAGACCGCCTCGGCATACAAGGCACCGTGCGTGCATCGTTCGCCCTGTACAACACAAAAGAGGAAATTGACGTACTGGCAGACGGTATAGAACGCGTTAGAAAGATGTTCTAATGCCAATCAAAGGCATTATACCATACATATATTACCGTAATTGTGGCGGAGACTGATGTCTTTATTAGCTGCAAAAACACACGATTATGCTTGAAAGCCACTATTTCGACGGACTTGTTGAAGCCGGATGCGACGAGGCGGGGCGAGGATGCCTTGCCGGAAGCGTGTATGCCGCAGCCGTGATATTGCCGCCCGACTACACCAATGACGACCTGAACGACTCCAAGAAGCTTACTGAGAAGCAACGCTACAAGTTGCGCGAGATAGTGGAACGCGACGCTTTGGCGTGGGCGGTTGGTGTGGTTACTCCCGAAGAAATAGACAAAATCAACATCCTTAACGCCAGTATTCTGGCCATGCACCGCGCTCTCGACGCTCTCAAACTGCGTCCCGAGGCAGTGATTGTTGACGGTAACCGCTTCAAACCATACCGCAGTCTGCCCTACTCTACCATCGTCAAGGGCGACGGAAAATATCTCGCGATAGCGGCGGCAAGCATCCTTGCCAAGACCTACCGTGACGACTACATGAACTCATTGGCTGAGGAATATCCCCAATACGACTGGCGGAGCAACAAGGGATATCCCACAAAGAAGCACCGCGAGGCCATCCGCCAATACGGCATAACGCCCTATCACCGTCGCAGCTACAACCTTTTGGGCGACGGACAATTGTCGTTTGACTTCT
>CAVKVO010000226.1:0-3921 GCA_963659575.1 Prevotella sp. CAG:1031 | reverse complement strand
CGCCATCAAAAACTCGAAGAATGAGAGTTTGCCCACCACAGGGTGTTTTTCCGGTTTTTGTCTATTCCCAAGACATTGAGGGCATTTGCATAAATCCGAAACTTGAGTTATGTATAGCACGCAGCGATTCTTCATTCTTCATTTTGCGTAAGCCGTTCTTCATTTTCTTCCCTCTTTACTTTGTTTGAAAATAAAGTATTACCTTTGATGTTTGAAAAACGACTAACCAAACTACAAAACTATGAAGAAAGCATTGGTCATGGCGACGCTTGCCCTGTTGGCAATCGTGCCGACGAGGGCGCAGAGCGATGCCCCAAAGACCGAAACCGTGAAGTATGTCAAGTGGGTGAAGGCTGCCGCCAACTATCCCGACAGTTTTTTCACCACAGAGGAAGCCCGACGAGTGGGCGACAACGTGTTGCTCTATCAGCACACCACGGGCGGATGGCCCAAAAACGTGCAGATGCAGGACCCGCTGACAGACAAGGAGCGGCTTGCGGTGGAGGCGAAAAAGAACGACGTGAACGAGAGCACGATAGACAACGGTGCCACCACGACGGAACTGACCTATCTCGCACGACTCTACAACGCCACTCACGAGAAACGCTATCTCGACGGATTCAACGCCGGAATGGAATATCTCTTCCGCTCGCAATACGCCAACGGCGGATGGCCGCAGTTTTGGCCACGCCCCACGGGCTACTACACCCGCATCACCTACAACGACGACGCTATGGTGAATGTGCTCTGGATGCTGGACAAGACTTCGCGTGGCGAGGCTCCTTACGCCTTTGCCGCCGACAGCACGAGGGCCAAGGCGAAGGAGGCTGTGAAGCGTGGTGTGGAGTGCATACTGAAAACTCAGGTGAAGCAGAACGGCAAACTGACCGTTTGGTGTGCGCAGCACGACGAGCACACCTTGCAACCGGCCAAGGCCAGAGCCTACGAGTTGCCTTCGCTCAGTGGCGGTGAGAGCATCGGCGTGGTGATGTTTCTCATGTCGCGCCCCAATCCCTCAAAGGCGATACGCCGGAGCATTGAGGCTGCCGTGGAGTGGTTTCGCACAAGCAAGATAGAGGGCAAGAAGATAGAACGCTTCACCAACGCCGAGGGCAAACCCGACCTGCGCATGGTGGACTGCAAAGCCGGCGAACAGTGCGAACCGCTGTGGGGCCGCTTCTATACGCTCGACACCAACCGTCCCTTCGTGTGCGACCGCGACGGTGTGATAAAATATGACCTCTCGGAGATAGGCTACGAGCGCCGCAACGGCTACGGATGGTACAACCACCACGGCCAAATGGTGCTGAACGAATATGAGGCGTGGAAACGCCGAGTGGGAGAGAAATAAGCTCAGCGCCTACTACAGCCTTCCAAACCACCATACTAAACTTTCGCCATGAAAACACGTCATAAACATTATATGAACCGTATATTCCTATTTATTGTTCTTTGCGCCGCCACTGTTGCCGCCGTGGCGCAAGGCTCTTTGAAGGGCAAGGTGATTGACAAACAAACCAACGAAGCCCTGCAGTTTGTGAACATCAAGGTGGAACAATCCGCCACTGGAAAAATGCTCAAGGGCGCAATCACCGACGCCAACGGGTCGTTTCACATCACAGGACTGCCCTACGGCAAATACAATCTCACCGTTTCGTTTGTGGGCTACAAGAACTTTTCGCGCGAGTTTGCCGTGTCGGCATCCAAGAAGCAGGCATCGTTTCCGGCTATATATCTCGCTGAAGACAGTCATGCGCTAAAGGAGGTGCAGGTGACTGGCCAACGGTCGCAGATGAAGTTGGAGGTTGACCGCAAAACCTTCACCGCCGACCAGATGATAGCTGCCGCAGGAGGGTCGGCAAGCGACTTGCTGGAGAGCATTCCCTCGGTGGAGGTGTCTACCGAAGGCGAGGTGTCGCTGCGCGGAAACACCAGTGTGGAGGTGTGGATAAACGGCAAGTCGAGCGGACTGACGAGCGACAACCGTGGCGAGATTCTCCAACAGATTCCTGCGGAAAGCATCGAGCGCATAGAGGTGATAGACAATCCGAGCGCGAAATACAGTCCGGAGGGCAGTGCGGGCATAATCAACATCATTCTGAAACGTGACCGCAAGGCCGGCTACTACGGTTCGGTGCGTGCCGGAGTGAACACCCGCGGCGGATGGCAAACGGGTGCCAACATCAACTATTCGAGCGGCAAGATTGACGCTTTCGCCAATCTGGGCTACAAGGTGCGCAGGCACAAAGGTGGCGCGTCGAGCGAACAGGTGTATACAAACAGCAACACCTATCAGAACTACTACCGCGAGAGCGACAACAAGGGCGGCAACTTGTTTGCGCGTGCAGGACTCACGTGGCACATGACAACCAACGACGACCTGTCTCTCTCGGGCATGACCATGGCTGGCAGTCGCGACAACACTTCGCTCACGCCTTATCACTACGGCACTGTGGGTGCTCCGGTGGACACGCGCATGATGTTCCGCCAAACCGACAGCAAGGACAAGGACAACATGTATCACGCCGAACTGGAATATACCCACAAGTTCAGCGAGAAGCACACGTTGGACTTCAACATCGAATACAACACGTGGAAGAGCGACAACGACAACTACTATCGCGACAGTACGCTGTGGATGGACGGCACGACGCCTACTACACGTTCTTGTCAGTATCGCCCGATGTACATAAACAACCGTTCGGTGGAAACGAGGCTGGACTATGAAAACCAGATTAGCGACAAACTGAAGGTTGAAGCGGGCTACAACGGCACTTATTCCCGCGAAAACACTCCGCAGGAGTCGTGGATTGACAACAGCGACTGGTACGGCAAAAACAGCGTGGAGGACAAGGCTTACTACAACCGATTCATCTACGAGATGTCCACCCACGCCCTCTACGCCACCGTCAACGCCAAGTTCGGCAAGTTCGGAGCTATGGCCGGACTGCGCGGCGAGTACTGGAGAGTGAACACCGAGAGCCGCGACTACTGGCAGGAATATGGTCTTGCTGATCGCGACCCGGCCTTCAAGAAGAACTTCTTCAAGCTCTTCCCCAGCCTCTTCCTCAACTACGAACTCACGCCTACGGCACAACTGCAACTCAACTACACGCGCAGAATGCACCGTCCGTGGGGAGGCCAGCTCAACAGTTTCCGCGACACGCGCGACGCCTCAATCGTTTCGTTCGGTAATCCGGAACTTACGCCGGAATACACCAACTCGTTTTCGCTCAACTTCCTCAAAACTTGGCCGGAGCATACGCTCTCAGTCGGGGCTTACTATCGTCCGACAACCGACGTGATACAGCGCATCAGCTACAACGTGAACGACACCATCTACTCCACAAACGAGAATGTAGCAAAGAGCCAGAGCGCAGGTCTGGAGGTGATTCTCAAGAACAAACTCTTCCGCATACTCGACCTCACCACCACCGTCAACGCCTATTACTACAAGCTCGACGGCTTCAGCTACGCCATAAACAACCAGGTGGTGACGGGAGCGTCGGACGAAAACTTCTCTTGGGACGCTCGCATGTTGGCCAGCATCGTGCTGCCCTACGGCATATCCATCCAGGCCACGGGCAACTACCGCTCGCGCAGCGTGGTCACCCAGGGCTACCGCAAGGCCAACGCGAGCCTCGACCTCGGTCTGCGCAAAACGTTCTTCAACAAGGCTCTGGCCCTGTCGATAAACTGCCGCGACGTGTTCAACACCCGCAAGTGGGACACCTACACCAGCAGCGACGCCTTCACCCGTCACCAGCGCAACTGGCGCAAACCGCACGTGAACTTCGTCCTCACCTGGAACTTCGGCAACATGAACAGCAAGAAGCGCCAGCAACCCGACGACTCCTCCTCCGACGACCAGCAATCCTACGGCGGATACGGGGAGAATTGATGCCGTTATAGGAGGTACGG
>CAVKVO010000225.1:0-3927 GCA_963659575.1 Prevotella sp. CAG:1031 | reverse complement strand
CCTATGCATATTTGACCCAAATCCTATGCATATTTTTCGACCGTTGCAACATATTGTTTATCAGATAGTTGCAAAGGTGAGTTTTGGAAGAATCTTTACAGACGAACTTATGAATAAAATGAACAAAATTTTGAGTGAAGAGAGAAGAACGAAGAGTGAAGAATCAATGTGCAGGAAGGCTTAGTGGGTGAAGCGTCCTCGCTTTGCCCTTGGCGCATTGGCAAACTTAGGAGGGTCGCCGCCCTCGGCGATCCCATCGCTCGCAAGAGCGAAAGAGTAGCGTTTTAGCACGAATGATACGGCGAGGGCGCCGTACCTCCTACTAAGCACATGAATTGGCTTTTCCTTCGGCCGCCGAACGTTGTTTCTTCACTCTTCGTTCTTTACTCTTCACTCAAAAAGATTCTTCACTCCCCAAACATTGTTTCCAGCAACCTTTTGCCGCTTTCGGTCTTGAACACCTTAGCTTCAAAGTGGCGGATGGCATCCATTGACAGTTCGTCTTCAAACGAGTTTACGAGGAAGTCGGCCTCAAGCAATATCTGCCAGTCTATGCCGCTAACGTTTGTGTAGGTGTGATGATGGCCGATGAGCATGCACACCCGGTCAATCTGCGCTTCAGTATAGCCGCCGACGCGCTCCATCAGTGTGCGAGCCTCGGCAGGACCGAGTTCCTCCTGGTGCTTTCCGTTGCAGTTGCCGTAGAGCTTTTCGCTCACGTGTATGCCGATGTCGTGCAATATTGCCGCCGTTTCCAGAATGAATGTAGTGGATTCGTCCACGTTTTCCAGTCGCGCTATCGTAGCGGCGAAGTCGTGTACCTTGACGAAATGCTGTATCCGTTTTGCGTCGCCACGGTCATATTCCACCATAGCGGCCATCAGTTTTGCGTGTTGTTGTTCCATATACTTTAGAAAATATGATGCAAAGTTATCGGCATTTCAGCATAAATCAATGCTTTTCAGTGCGTTTTCCTCGAACAGTAATGGCTTTTCCGCCATTGTAACAGTATGGCGAAGAGCCACGCCATGCTCAAACTGACGGCAAAGACGAGGAAAGGATAGGCGAATTGGGTCAGCGTTGAGTCGTCTTTCTCTATGAAATCCGACAGCCAGATACCCACCAAGATGTGTAGTATATAGATGTATGCGGAGTGCTTTCGGCCGATGGTTGCCAATAGCGAGCCTTCTCCAAAACGAGGATGGCGCAACGCCCAATAGAAAAGGGGTAGGATTGTCGGCAAGGTGAAGAGATACATTTCCCGCACTCCCTCGTCGGAGCACACGACACTGAGCAGCCACATTTCGCCGCAGGACAAAAGGAGTGAGCCGAATGTGTATGCGAACAAGTAGCGGCGGTTGGAAAGAAAGCGGAACGCTGCATCCTTGTTTTCCCGAATGCACCGGCCAATCATCATACAGGGCAATCCCATGAAGAGGAAATTGCGGACAAACTCTTTTGGAAACGGAATGAAATTGCGTGCGAAATGCACCAACAGCAATACGGGAACGGCATATCGCAGCCACTTCGTCAACCGCCATTTGTCGGCGAAATGAAGAACAATCAAACTGTAAAGAGCGGCGTAGAAATACCACAGATGCGGACTGACCATGTCGGCATTGAACGCAATCCAATCGATGAGTTTGTCAACCGTAAACGTTTTGCCAGCCCATCTGTCCAAGTTGTCGCGCCCGATGTTGTATTGCAGGCCCCACAGGGCATACAGAACCGAGGAGCAAAGGGCCATGACGAGTAGTTTCCGGACGTGTTTCCAAAACGTTCCCTTCGCCGCCATCGTTGGATAATAATATCCCGTGACGACAAAGAACAGTGGAACCGCACACCTCACGACGGGGCTTAGCCAGTCGGCTCCGTAGTGAATGCACACCACGAAAAACGCCGCAAAGCACTTCATCACGTCAAGACTGCTGGTGCGGGGCGCACCCACTCCGGCAGACTTCGCACAGCCGGAGGCCGCATCTGAAATCATCTTTTCCATAAGAACAGGTTTGTCCCTGATAATCCTTCCGCTGCAAAGTTACTCAAGTTTCGGATTTAGGAATGGCGATGGAATGTATTTTCTCTGCGCATGGCCTCGAAGAGGCCGAATTTCAGTAACCCCATGTGGAACGTTAGTGGAACATGGGGATGTTGACATTGTTGATAAACTTATCGGCTTCGAAGATGCCGTACAACTGTGGCGTAGCCAATGTATCTTCATGTACGGCATCTTCGAAGCCGATATTGGCGACATACAAATATCCCCATGTTCCGTTTCACTCCACAAGGGGTTACTGAAATTCGGCCTCTTCGAGGCCATAGCCACTGAGAACTGCGCAAAACCATTGCTGTTGTACCCGAAAGAAACAAGGCTTATCATCGAAAAAGTGTGGTGAATGGTGATTTTTATCATCGAAAAAGTGTAGTACTGTAATGGATTATGCTGTAAATGAGAGCGTTACGCCTGATGTTGAAGGATGATTATTTATTGACGTTTTTGTGGTTAAGTTTCTTTACAGACAATAGAGACAGATAAATGCCGTTAGAACAATGAAAGGCTTATGAACATGACACGTATAACAAGATTGATATTCGGAACGCTTATAGCTATTACGCTTGTCGGAGTACAGGGCGCAAAGGCGCAGGATGTGACGGCTTCGGCAGACAGTGCGGCGGTGAAGAAACGGCTCACGCTGAAGGAGAAGATACGCCTTGTGGACAGTCTCAGACTGCGTATGCGCAACGCCGCCGACAGCGGAAGAATGCTGCAATGGGCTGACACGCTGTTGAGGGAAAGGCTGCGCAAAGGCGAAATGGATGAGGCTAAATTCCGGAGAAGGATGAAACGGTTGGAGAAATACGACAAACGACTGTATGGCATTGACTCACTGTTTGCCGCGAAATACAACAAAATATCGTATGACACTCTGTATATGTCACGTCCGCAGAGCCGATGGACATTCAAGGCACGCACCAATGTGTCGGGCGCAAGGCTCATTACACTGGGACAACACGAGGGACTTTCGCACGAGATGGAGGTGAGGTCCGACTGCCGCGCCACGCTCAGTGTGGGAGCGTCGTACCGCGGAGTGTCGCTCGGACTGTCTTTGAACCCGGGCAAACTGGCGGGAAAGAACAAGGACTACGAACTGAACGTCAACTCCTATGGCAACCGCATGGGCTTTGACATTGTGTATATGGAGTCGGCCACGTATCACGGTAAGCAGACCATTGGCGATGAAAGCGTCGGATTGAGCAAGGGCGATGTGGAGCAACGTGCCCTTAACCTCAACTTCTATTATGCTTTCAATGGTCGCCGATTCTCGTTTCCGGCGGCGTTCAGTCAGAGTTATATCCAGCGGAAAAGTGCCGGAAGTTGGATGATTGGAGCGAGTGCCGACGTGCAGCAAACTGACATACGCGCCAGCGGAACGGCACTTGGCGGCGACGCTACCATAAAACTGATGGAGGTAGCCGTTGGCGGAGGTTACGGTTTCAACTATGTGCCGTCGAGCCGTTGGCTGCTTCATGCGTCGGTATTGCCCACGCTGATTGTGGTGTCGCACGACAACGTGACCATAGGTGAGCAGCGCCTTACCATGAAATACGATTTCCCGAGAGTGATAATCACCGGTCGCTGGGCTGCCACATACTCCTGGGGCAACAAGTTTGCCGGTGCAACGCTGGTGTTCAACCACTCCGTCACGGGCAGTGAAGACCGGTTGCAGGTGAAGCGCGACAAGTGGATGCTGCGAATGTTTTGGGGATTCAGATGGTAAGTAATGTCCAAAAAAATAACTTGCGCAAGTTTGTGGAATACATAAATGCCCGTTATCATGCCTAACTACCCCTGTCTTTTTGCCGTTTTTGTGACTTCTTTTCAGTCACATAGCCCGCTATGCTCCTTCAAAGAAGCCAGCAAAACCG
>CAVKVO010000224.1:0-3930 GCA_963659575.1 Prevotella sp. CAG:1031 | reverse complement strand
GGCAAAGCGAGGACGCTTCGCCCACTGCGCGCAGCGATTCCTCATTTTGTAGAATATTCCCAAAAGGCGAGCGCAATTCCGCAAACAAACGTTAACTTTGCACCGTATTCAATAGTTGCGCCCTGAAATACTAATGCACGAACCGTGCAGGGGTCATATAATATAATGTATAGGATAACAATAGATAAAACTAACAATACAAACGAACCAAACAAAGCTTATGAAGACAAAGAAGCTATTATTCACCGCAGCGATGCTCATGGCCACCACATCGGCCATGGCACAGTGGCGCATCGGTGCCACCGTGGGAGCGGCAAACAACAAACTGGGCATCGACACCCAATACCAGTACGACTGGCGATATGACAGCCGATGGGGCGTGCAGGTTGGCATCAACGGACAGTACGACTTCACCGACTGGCTTGGCGTGCGCGCCGAACTCGGATTTCAGCAGCGCGGCTACACCATGCGCCGCACCGAATATCCTGTGGGCGCAGTGAGCTATAAGTATCGCGACAACTATCTCACCCTGCCCGTGATGGCGTCGTTCTCGTTCGGCGGCGAAAAGGTGCGCGGTTTTCTCAACGCCGGTGTGTATGGAGGCTACTGGCTCAACAGTCACGTGAAGGGCAACGACTTCGACACCGACAATGAAGAAGTCTGGCCGATAGACACCTCAGTCAGCTTTGACAGTCGCCGCGACCAGCGTTTCGACTTCGGCTATGTTGGCGGCGTTGGCGTGGAATATCGCTTTGCCGAGCACTGGGCCGCCCAGGTGGAGGCTCGCTACTACTACAGCGTGGTGAGCAAGAAGAAGCAGTATCAGGCCACAAAGGACCATCAGTATAACAACACTCTGTCGCTCACAGGCGGTATATCATACATATTCTAAACACACAAACGCACTATGAAAAGAATAACAATCAATATGCTTTTGGCGGCAGTAGCCTTGTTGGTGGCCGTCAGCTCCTGCCGTCAGGACAACGACGAGTTGGTATATGTAAACGGTGCAGGTCTCGGCGAACTGGACGCAACCACATACGTACAGAAATGGGACGTGATGTGGAAGGCATACAACCAGAACTACGTGGGATGGGACATGGAAACGGTGGACTGGGATGCGCAGTACGCCAAATACCGTCCGCTGTTTGCACAGCTCGACGCTCAGGTGGACAGTCTGAACAAGTTGGAAACGCCCAATGAAGACTCGCTGAAAGCCATCACCCAAGCAGCCCACAAACTGTATGTGGAGGCGTTTGACACTCTGCACGACGGCCACACCGCTGTGGTGTATTTCGACTATGCGCAACCCAAGGTGAAGGGCTTCTTCACTCCAGGCGACGACCGCCGCAAGAAGTATGAAGACTTCAACGACACCGTGAGCCGCTTTGAGAAGCACTACTACAAAAACGTCACCAAGGACATCGTGAAGTACACCTACTTGTCGCCGGGCTATATGCTGATGCACATCCTCTCGGAGAAGTACATCCCCGCCATGTTGGCAACCAGCATGAGCGAAAAGGTGGACACCGCCACGCAGCACTTGATACAGAACTTCTGCGCCGCAGTGAGCAGTAAGATAGCCGCCGGTACATACAACGACCCCGAAGACTATGACGACTTCCTTGACTATTATCAGGGACTGATGGACAACAAAGACTTTGCGTCGCTGGCCTATTCGTTCGGATGCTCCATCGACGACGATTTCGCAAAGACTGGAAGCGGCGTCGAAACCTTCGTCACCAAGGATGGCATTGCCGGCTATCGCCTGAAGGCTTTCGACCTTCCGCGCATGGGTTCCAACTATGCCAACGACATTACGGGCGATGTGGCAAAATACATCCACGACAAACTGTTTGAGTGGCGCGACACGGTGTATGACATGCACGACAACGGAACCCTGAAGGGCGTGATTCTCGACGTGCGCCACAACGGTGGCGGTGCCCTGGCCAACCTCGGCTATTTCAGCGGACTGCTGTTCAAGGGAAGCCGTTATCCTATGGGTACCATACGTCAGAAGAACGGCATCGGACGACTCGACTACACTGCACCGAGAGAAAAGTCGTTTGACCTTCCGGCAGAGAACGATGAGGACATCACCGAACCCATCGTAATCCTCACCGACGCCCAGTCGGTGTCATGCGCCGAGGTGTCAACAATAGCCGTGAAGCAGCACACCAACGGCGTTTCGATAGGCACACGAACCTTTGGCGCAGGCTGTATGCTCGTCAACGACTACCGCGTAAACTCCGCCTTCGGCTATTCTGGTTGCGTCGGTGTCATGGGTGTCACGCCGGTATTCGCATACATTCCCAACTGCCTCGCCTCATATTACAAGTTCGGTGTGATTGAAGGCCGTGGCGTAAGTCCCGACATCGAGGTGCGCTTCGACAAGAATCTCTATCAGCAAACAGGTCGCGACAACCAGTTTGAGCGCGCTCTGGAATACATTAGAAACGGGAAATAAGAACCATAGGAGTATACCTATAGTATAACAACAAAACAGGCCGGGAGACTTTAGCGTCTTCCCGGCCTGTTTCGTTATGTTCTATATACCTTATTATATTCTGCCGTGCTTTCTCTTGATGAGAAGTATTCGGCGTACACTCTCGTTGATTCGCTTTTCGGAAATCTCTCCCTTGTTCACCGCATTAATCACAGCGTCGAACGCTTTCTTGTAACTGTGTATGCAAAGCACCACATCCACACCGGCCTGGATGCACTTCACGGCAGCTTCCTCCGGTTCATACTGGTCTATTATGGCGCCCATCTCCATTGCGTCGGTCACGATGACGTTATTGTAGCCAAGTTCGTTGCGCAACTTGTCCTGGAGAATTATGCTGGAAAGCGTCGACGGAACGTTGTTGCTGTCCACGTTGGGAGCGGTGATGTGAGCCGTCATAATGGTTTCCACGCCGTGCTGTATACCTGCCTTAAACGGAATCATCTCGCATCTGAGCATCTCAGCCCAGGTCTTCATCGTCTCGGCATAGCCCAAGTGGGTGTCGGTTTGGGTGTCGCCGTGTCCGGGGAAGTGCTTGATGCAACCCACAATGCCGTTGGCCGTCAGTCCGTCGAGATAGCTGCACACCATCGTAGCCACCGTGTCGGGATTGCCGCTGAACGCTCTTGTGCCGATAATCGGGTTGTCCGGGTTGCTGTTAACGTCAGCCACCGGAGCGAAATCAACGTCGAAACCATACTCCTTGAGGTACGAACCGATGTAGCTGGCGGCGTTGTATACCGCAGTGTCGCCGCCGTTCTGGCAGAGCCACGTCATGCTCTCAAACTTCTTGAGGTGGAAAGCGTCGTTGTTGGCAAGGCGCGCCACGCGTCCGCCTTCCTCGTCCACGCAGATGAGTGGCGCGTTCTTCAGTGCCTTGAGCTGCTTTACAAACGCCTTGAGCTGCTGCGGCTCCTCGCAGTTGTGGGCAAAGAGTATCACTCCGCCGGCAGGATATTCGTTGTCGATGGCCTTCATCGAGTCGGTAAGACTCGTCACTTTGTAGTTCGGCCACTCCTTTGTCGACGGCCGCTTCTGTCCCGAAGCCACCTCTTCTATAAGATATTCGGGACGTATCCAGAACATCTGTCCCACCTTTTCGCGGAGCGACATGCGGTTGAGCACGCTCTCCACGTATTCTCCGTCGGACGGTCTTTGTCCTTCAGAACTGTCATCGCTACAAGCTGCAAACGTGAGTGTCACGCACAGCAGCACCATTACTTTCAGAAAAAGATTTTTTCTCGTGTACATTTTAATTGTTTATAGTTTCCTGTTTCCTGTGATTTTGTTTGTTATTCCCTGTTTCGTGTGTTCAAATCGCCGGCAAAGGTACGGCTTTAGTGACGGTGAAAGAAATAAAACGTTCAAAACGTGTAAAATAAGGCTGCAGCGTAGAGCGGTTTTTCTTCCGCTACCAATCGCCTAAG
>CAVKVO010000223.1:0-3943 GCA_963659575.1 Prevotella sp. CAG:1031 | reverse complement strand
TGCAACGGCCAAAAAATATGCATAGGATTTGGGTCAAATATGCATAGGATTTGGGCCAAATTCTATGCATATTTCGGTCAAATCCTATGCATTTTTGGGTCAAATCCTATGCATCCGTTTTTCGCGTTAAGTTTTTTCAGAATTTTGGGGTGGTGAAAAGAAGGAGATTTTAAGTGAAGAATGCTGCTCAGTTGGAAGGCTGTAGTAGGCGCTGCGTCCTCGCTGCGCCCTAGCTGATAGGAGGTACGGCGCCCTCTCGTATCATTCGAGCTAAAACGCTACTCTTTCGCTCTTGCGAGCGATGGGATCGCCGAGGGCGGCGACCCTCCTAAGTTTGCCAATGCGCCAAGGGCAAAGCGAGACGCTTCGCCCACTAAGCCTTCACGCACATTGATTCTTCACTCTTCGTTCTTCACTCCCCAAGTATTTCTTTCGCATCCTTGCAGAGATAATCCTTTATGTCTTTGCAAGCGATGTTGAACGAGACGAGGCCTACGGCGTAGGCTGCGATTTCATACTGCTGATAAACGAAGCAGAGGCTGTCGCCTTGCAGATAGGGCGCATGAACAGGCAGGGGAATGAGGCCATTGGAGGGCAGGAAGAGTTGGTCACGGTAGTTCTTCGCGTTGACACTCTCGTCAGCCTCCTTCAGATAGCTCAGCGCACCCTTGCCCAGCAACTTCTGAATGGCCTTTACCTTCGTTGTGTCCACAGTCTGGTCCAAGGGCTTGTTCGTTATCTTGCTGATGTTCACGCTATATGCCGTGAACGACGGGTGAGCACCGCCAAGATCCACATACTCCGTTATGTGATAAGTCACGTATTTCGGCGTTTCGTCGCTCTTGCGTATGTTCAGTTCCAGCGCCATTCTCGGTTTGTCCTCGTCGCCCCAGCCCATTTCGTCCATGGTGCTCTTCTGCGAGTCGCTGAAAAACTTCACCGTGCCGCGTCCGTAGTGGTCCACCATCTGCTGACCCTTCAGCGCACTGCCCTTGTACAGTGGATATTTGCGCGCATCCTGCGGTTCCAGATTGTTCTTCGGCAGATACAGAGCTGCGAGTTCGCGACCTATAAACTCCTTTACGGCAACGGCAAAACTGTCGGAACCGTAGGGATAGTCCACGCAAATGGAACAAGTGATGGTCGAGTCGTCGTTAGCTTTCTCGAATGACATACTGTCAACAGTCAGCGTGTCTCCCTCCGCGGCGGTGCTGTCGGCAGTGGAGTCCGCTCCGCTCTTTTGCGGCGATGTCTTGCATCCGGTAACGGCCAGCGTTGCGGCCACCAGTGTCAGTGCTAAGAAATGTAGATACTTCATGGTTTTTATGCTTGTTAGTCTTTGTCAGTAGCGTTTTCGCAACATTCCGTATGGCGCGAAAACAAGTTGGCGAGTATGGCTCCCGACACGTTGTGCCACACGCTGAACACCGCGCCCGGTATGGTTGCGAGCGGATATTGCGCAAAGTGAACTGTGGCGAGCGACGTGGCGAGACCCGAATTTTGCATTCCCACCTCTATTGCCACAGCCTTTCGTTTGGCCAAGTTCATCTTCATCAGTTTGGCTGCGACATAGCCCAAGGCATAGCCAAACAGGTTGTGCAGTATCACAATCACCAGTATGAGCAGTCCGCAACCCATCAGTCGGGTGGCGTTGGCACTCACCACAGCCCCCACAATAGCCACAATGGCCAGCGTGGACACGAGCGGCAGCACGTCGATGGCCTTCTCGGCAAACTTCGAGAAGAAGCGGTTAACGGCAAATCCAATGGCTATAGGCAGCAGCACCACCTGTATGATGGAGAGAAACATCGAGAGCATGTTTACATCTACCGTCTTGCCGGCATAGGCATAGGTGAGCAGCGGAGTCATCACGGGTGCCAGTATGGTAGAAGCCGACGTCACGCCCACCGACAGAGGCACGTCGCCCTTGGCCAGATAGGTCATCACGTTCGACGAAGTGCCGCCGGGACAGGTGCCCACGAGTATCACTCCCACGGCCAAATCGGGCGACAGGTTGAACGCTTTGGTCAGCAGAAAGGCCAGCAGGGGCATTATCAGAAACTGCGCCACGGTGCCTATGAGCACGTCCTTGGGGTGACTGAACAGTATTCGGAAGTCGTTTGGCTTGAGCGTCAGTCCCATTCCGAACATCACTATGCCCAACAGGGTGTTGATGTAACTGGTTTTTATGAAATTCACGGCATTGGGAAAGAACAGTGCTATCAGTGCCATGGCGATAACGATGAGTGCCATGTACTTGCTGAACACCCGTGACAGTTTTCTCAGAAAATTCATTGTAGTAAGGTTTTGGGGTGAGTTCTATATGTATTACTATGAAAAAAGCCTTGCACACTGTATCGTATGCAAGGCCTTCTGTTTTCGGGTGGGCGCTGAGGGATTCGAACCCCCGACCCTCTGCTTGTAAGGCAGACGCTCTAAACCAACTGAGCTAAGCGCCCTAAGCTTTGTAAGCGGTTGCAAAGGTAAGCACTTTATCTATTCCGTGCAAGCTTTTCCCCAAATATTTTTCATTTTAGGGCAATTTTTCTTGTTTTTGCCCCTGTTTTCCTCATTTTTCTGCTTTTTCGAGCAGTTTCGTGTATGTCTCAATGGCCTTTTCTATTTCCTCTATATATATGTATTCGTTGGCCGAATGTGACCGTTCCGACATTCCGGGACCAAGTTTCATTGACGGAAACGACATCAGAGCCTGGTCTGACAGGGTAGGGGAGCCGAAGGGAGTCATGCCCATGGCCATGCAGCGCGCCACCAGCGGATGGTCTGCGGCAATGCTCGACGAACCGAGACGGAACGACCGTGCCTTCATTTCGCTCTTCGTGTGGCTGTCTATTATGGCGAATGCCTCCTCGTTGGTGTACAGTTCGTTTGTTCTCACATCTATTATATACTTGCACTCGTCGGGTATCACGTTGTGCTGCGTACCGGCTTGTATCACCGTGACGCTCATTTTCACCGCTCCGAGCAGTTCACTCACCTTCTCAAACCTGTAGTCGCGCAGCCACGCGAGGTCGTCCAGAGCCTCATAGATGGCGTTCACTCCCTCGTTTCTCGCCGCATGCCCCGATTTGCCGTGTGCCGTGGCGTCAATCACCATCAGTCCCTTCTCGGCAATGGCGGGCTGCAGTCCCGTGGGTTCGCCCACTATGGCCGCATCGATGTGCGGCAGGAGCGGCAGTGCCCGACTTATTCCGTCCTTGCCCGACACCTCTTCCTCAGCCGACGCGAGGTATATCAGGTTGTAGTCGCGATTTTTCTTTTCAATAAGGATGCGAAATGTTTGCAGCAGCGACACCAGTCCGCCTCCGCAGTCGTTGCTGCCCAGGCCGTACAGTTTACCGTCCTCCACGGTTGGTTCAAACGGGTCTCTGCTCCACGAACTCACCGGTTTCACCGTGTCGATATGTGCGTTGAGCAGTATCGTCGTGCGACTTTCGTCATATTCGGGGTCAATCGCCCACACGTTGTTTGCTTCCCGGTGCGGTTCCAGTCCGCACTCTTTCATGTATTCCTCCATGATGTCCGCTGCCTTCGCCTCGTCGCGGCTTATGGATGGAGTGGCTATCAGCCGCTTTAGCAGCGCAACAGCCTCGTCAGTATATTGCTTGTAGTTCATTGTTGGGTGTGTGATTTCTCGAATAGTTTATAGTTCTGTCTTCAACTCATTGTACAAGTCTACAGGGCTCAAGTGCCAGTATTTGGTGCTTTCAGTAGCCAGTTTTTTGTACAGTTGTGAATGATAAATTCGGTTGATGGCATCCGTGAGACTTATGCCCCGGTCTTCAGAGAGCCAAGGAGCGAGCCATCCAATCTTCAACGGCAGCAACATATACAAGTTGTCTTGGGTTATTTTCGCGGTCATAATCTCGTCATGATATATCTTGCTCATTTCTTTCTTTCGTTGATCATTTCGTCTATTTCTTCA